>JAFREV010000068.1 GCA_017434685.1 Mogibacterium sp. | reverse complement strand
TTATTAGTGGAATAAATACCGAATCCAACAGAACTTTCCTGTTCTTTGCACATCACAGTGCTATTGCCTACTAATTGGATCGTCAGATCCTGGTCAGCGTAGATCGCAGCATAGAAATTGTTTAAAGCGCCAAACCTATGCCCTTCGTTTTCAAAGTTGTAATTATCCAGTGTAAGTGTTTCTGTGTCGGCATCATAACTCGCACTGGCGCCCGCATCGCCGAGTATGTTTTCTGCATTCCTGCTGGTCACCGGGATACCGCCGACCCAGAGTGTGCATGTTGATGCGTGGACCCACTTATATTGAGCAAACTTAGTTTTAAATTCATCAGTAACATCGGTTGCGCTGCTTTCATCATCACCGGCCCAAATCCTCACGTTTTTACTGATCTCATTTATGCCTCCGTCGGCATAGATACCACTTCCTGTGCCGGTGCCGGATGCAGTAACACTGCCGCCCTTCAGTTCTATAAGATACGTGGCATATATCGCATTACCCAAAGTGGATGTGGCTGTCACGGTACCGCCTTCTATCTCGACATTTCTGCCAGCCTGGATCGCGGTGGCGCCGGATGAAGTAATACTGCCGCCTTTTATGAAGACATCCTGTCCGGCGTAGATGCCATCAGCATTAACATCAATGCTGAGACTACCATCACCGGATATAGTTATGTCCCCACTGGTAGAGTAGATGCCGCGCGTGAGATCTGTGCCTTCATCGGCTGACTCTATACTGTTACTACCCTCAAGTACGATGTTCAATCCCTTCGATCCTTGGTAGTAAATACCGTAGTTTTCATTTTCGGAACGCCCTTTCGTGATAGTTGCATCAGTCAGAGTCAGAGTATTGCTACTTGCGTCAAACTCCCATCCATCACCTGATGTAGCTCCGGCCATCACCCGCTTTCCGTTGATCCAGAGCTTATAGATTTCTTCGGCATGGGCCGGTGCGCTTATTAGCGGCATCATGGTGAACAGCATCATGATGGCTATGAGTATTGGTGTTAGTCTCAGTCTCTTCTTCATGCGTAACCTCCCTAAGTGATCGAAATATGCGTGTTGATTCTGTAACGATATCATTGTTTTATTTTACCAAGAGAGATCTGCAAATGGAATCTAACTTGCACGAACGTTGTCTAAAACGCATGAACGTTGAATTTCGGGCAATGAAAAGCCGGTGATGTGTGTGTCACCGGCTTGTTTGTGTGTTTGTTATGCAACTTCGGCTCTTGCCATTGCCTCTTCGTAGTCCTTTGTGCCTGCGAATACGTCGTTGGAGTATGGGTTCTTGCCCATCTCGATCGAGCGCTTGATGATGACGGCTATGCAGATTACGTTGGCTGCGATGGCGAGCATTGCGACTACGCCCTGAGCTCTCGGATCTGCGGTGATGCCCATCTGCGAGATGATCTCACCGGCCTCGGCAGTCTTACCTGCGCCTGCATTGTACAGTGCGATGGCTTTCTCATAGAGGTCCATAGCAGTGATTCCGTTGGCTGTTGCTCCGCCATAGACTGACGGGAGAGCTGCAGCGAACTTGCTGGAGAGCTGGAAGCCAGGGACTACCTGAGCCCACATGCACCAGATTGCCAGTGTGTTGGCACGGTTCTGGATCCATGCGCCCTTGTTCCAAAGTGCGTTTGCGAATGTCGGTGCGAGGAGCAGTGCGACTCCGCAGTACCATGTATGTGTAGGAAGGTTGAGGTATGTGTACTCAAAGTTCCAGAGGTCGTATGCTACGATGAACCAGATGGTCATATCCGGCCAGAGCATATCTGACTTGTTTTTGTCGTTGGATGTGAGCAGGTTGATGCAGCCTGTCATGCAGAAGATGTTGATCATTCCTGCGAGTGCGTTTACGATGTTCCACCAACCGCCGTAGATGAATACACCTTCGCTTGATGCCCACCATGCACCGCTGAAATCTCCTGTGATGGAGTAAGCGGCGAGTGCGGATTCCATGTCTGATACGTTTGCGATCATGATGTTGGCGGCTACGATGAACCACGGGAACCATTTGAACCATTTTTCTTTGCCGATTCCCCATTTGTACTTGATCATCATGAAGCCTACGCAGCCGATGTCTGCGGCGTAGAGTTTGAAGTAGTGGAACCATCCGTCCATGTATGCAACTGTCGGGTTGTTGGCTCCGCCGAACATTCCCAGGTGTGCAAGTATAAAGTATACGGTGAGAATAGTCGGGATGATAACGAATACGACCATTCCGCCCTGTTTAGTTCTACGGCCGATTTCGTTCATTGCGATCAGTCCGCAGAATACGAGCACCCAGCCGATAATCTGCATTACGGCGTGCTCGCTGTAGAGTTGAAATAACATATGATACCTCCTGTATCCCTCTTAATTGTTCTTTTTTTTGCAGAACACTCGGAAACTGAAATTATACCTTTAGTTTCCTTGTGCCGTGCTTATTGTATGCCTCTTTCAAAAAATAATCAATGGAAACTGCGCATTTATTGGCAGCTTCCATTGTTTTTTTTAATACTTTATTTGATTTTATCTGCCGGACTCCGATGCCAGGTCCCTGAACCACTCAGCTATTTCGTGGGTCTCTTTTCTGAGAGGAGAAGTGTCATATTCCCCGAGTTTCCAAGTCCAATTGCCCTCCGGAGTTCCGGGTACATTCATCCTGGCTTCGCTTCCCATAAAGAAGACATCCTGGATTTGGACCATTGCAAGCAGGGCCGGGCTCTCGTAGATTTCGCGCATGATTCGTATGCATTCCTTAACGAGCTCCTGCTCTGAGATGTTCTCTCCGAGGTAACTTTTAACGAAACCCTTGAGGGTATCATTATCGTGGGTGCCTGTATAAAAGGCGCGTTTTTCTGCTTCTTCTTTTGACATATCCAGCATCTCAAATGCTGAGAATTGCCATACGTTTATGCCCGGTATACCGGTGAGTTCTATCAGATTCTTGACTCCGTTGTCGAGCATTCCGAGGTCCTCTGCGATGAGTTTCATGCTGAGCCCCTCTTCTTCAAACATCTTATATATAGCTCTGAAGAGAGATAATCCCGGGCCGTGTTGCCACTCCCCGTCCTTCACATCTGCGCCCTCCGGAATCGAGTAGTATTCCGAGAGGCCTCTGAAGTGGTCGATTCTGAGTATGTCGTAACGCTCTGCACATTGACGTATGCGTCGGAGCCACCAATCGTAGTCGCTGTCCTTCAGGTAATCCCAATCATAGAGCGGATTGCCCCAGTCCTGACCATCACCGGTAAATGCGTCAGGCGGTGCTCCTGCATGGACTTTTTGCCTTCCGTCCTCGTCAAGTTTAAAGACCTCTTTATTCGCCCAAACGTCAGAGCTTTCGGCCGACATAAACATAGGGAGGTCTCCCATTATATTCACGCCCTTGCTGTTTGCGTACTCCTTCAGCTCGCGCCATTGTGCATCGAAGGCATACTGCTGACGCATCAGTTTATATGTTTCTTTTGAGTCTTCTTCGTTCAGATTATTTAATATGTCGTGCGGATCTCCGAACTTTTCATCCTCCGGCCAGTCCTGCCAGGATATGCCTTCGTGCTTTTT
>JAFREV010000007.1 GCA_017434685.1 Mogibacterium sp. | reverse complement strand
CAATCTGCAAGGGACGATATGAGCATTGTCATAAGCGATGTAAGAAGCAACTATTACCAAATGCATAACAGAAACAGCAGGGGTAGAAAAAAGAATACCACAAACACGGACCCTACGGTCAGTCTTACAATTCACGCCGGAAGATCAGGCAAATATTTGATTTATGATGATGAAGGCAAATATGTTTTCGGTACGGTCAGGGACTATGATCTTAAAGATACTGAACTCCATGCCATAAACAGCAACGGATACAATGATATTTTTATGATGACTTTTATGGATGAGATTGTTTTCTGCAAAAAAGCCAAACTGGCTGACAACAGAAATCTTGCCGTATGCATTCCTAAATCAGAAGTATATATGGAACGCGACAGAATGGCTTATGAGACATTCCTTGCGGACATACTCACTTTTACCGTAATATATATGCTCATTTCATTGCTTGTACAGCGTTTAGTCGTACATAATCTTCATCTCGTAAATGAATCCCTCAGGAAGATTACGGGCGGAGATTTGGAAGAGAAAGTAAATGTCTATTACGCATCAGAGTTTACATCGCTTTCCGACGATATCAATCAGACGGTTGCTGCTCTCAAGGGATATATAGATGCAGCCGAAGAACGTATCAAACAAGAGCTCTTGCTTGCTCGTAATATTCAGGCGGCTGCTCTTCCTAAAAACTTTAATTTCAGAAATCCTAAATTCGAATTATATGCGAGCATGCATCCGGCCAAGCAGGTAGGAGGGGATTTCTATGATTTCTTCTATGTCGATCAGGATAAATTGGCTCTTGTAATTGCCGATGTGTCCGGAAAAGGCATACCGGGTGCGATGTTTATGATGAAAAGCAAAACCACAGTGCGTGGATTTGCCGAGAGCGGCGGCGAACCTTCAGAAATATTTGAGAGTGCAAATGCTGGAATCTGTGATGGCAACGAGGCTAATATGTTCGTCACAGTATGGCTCGGAATAATCGATCTGAATACCGGTGTTATGAAATGCGCCAACGCTGGACACGAGTATCCGACCATTATGAGAAAAGACGGTGAGTTTGAACTTTATAAAGAGAAACACAGCCTTGCTCTCGGTGCTATGGAGGGCATGAAGTTCAGGCAGTATGAGGTTCAGCTCAATCCGGGAGACGTTATTTACGTTTACACAGACGGTGTGCCTGAAGCTGTAAACAATGATGTGGAGCAATACGGTTCAGATCGTATGCTGGTAGCTCTCAACGACAACAAAGACAAGAGCATGCAGGAACTGCTGGAAGGCGTTAAAGAGGACCTCGATGAGTTCGTCGGAACAGCCGAGCAGTTCGATGATATTACTATGCTGGGATTTAAATATAATGGAGTGCAAGAGTAAAGAACACTGCGGGGGATGTATATATCAGGGTGTGCCTTACGAGGAGCAACTTGCCGCAAAGGACAAATCGGTGAGAAGACTTCTCGATAAGCACGATATAGATGAGTCGGTTTATCTCGGAATGGAGCCGGCTCTTACTTGTTTCGGATACAGAAATAAGATGGAATATACTTTCGGTGATCTGGAGAAGGGTGGAGAACTGGAACTCGGAATGCATTATAAAGGGCGTTTTATGTCGATTATAACGACGGATGAATGCCAACTGGTTCCTGCATCATTTAATACAGTTCTTCGCTCTGTGCTCGAATTTTGCCGTTCTAAGGGGTATAGGCCATATCACCGCAAAACACATGAAGGTCTGCTTAGAAATCTCGTGGTCAGATGCGGAGTGAGGACGAATGAACTGCTGATTAACATAGTGACGGCGAGTGCGGACTTTGACGAAGACGGTTTCAGGGATATGCTTTTGGAATTGCAGCCTGAACTGGATATGGAAATCGTCGGTATTATGCGCACTTTAAATGATGCTCTGGCCGACGCCGTAATTGATGAAAGTCACAAGATTCTTTACGGCCGCGAGTATTATAACGAGGAGATTCTCGGCCTGAAGTTTAAGGTAAACGCATTTGCCTTCTTCCAGACCAATATCAGAGCGGTTGAGAGACTCTATAAAGACGTGCTGGAAGTTGTCCCGGATGTATCAGGTAAGACCGTTTATGACCTCTATTGCGGCACGGGCACCATCTCTCAGCTGATGGCTTCGAAAGCAAAAGATGTCTACGGCATAGATATAGTTGAGGATTCAATCGAGGCTGCGAGATATAACACAGAACTCAACGGAATAAGCAATTGCCACTACATATGCGGAGATGTAAAAGAAAAGCTCGATGAAATCCCCGTTAAGCCCGATGTCATAGTCGTGGATCCGCCCAGGGCCGGCATACATGACAAAGCCGTAAAGATGCTCTGCAGCTATGGGATAGAGGAGATAGTGTATGTCTCATGTAATCCGAAGACCCTCTGCATCAACCTGGATTTATTCCGCGAACTCGGCTACGAGATAAAACAGATAAAAACATATGACAATTTCCCCATGACCAAACATGTGGAGACGGTTGTTAAGTTGTCCCAAAAACATATCGACCATTCAATTAGGGTTGAATTAGACCTTGATGAATTCGAGGATAGCACGTTTTAGAGATATGAAGACTATACGGAAAACAATAAGAATCATTGGAATTATATTTGCTGTCCTGATTGTAATTATCGCCATTCTTGCGGTTTACAATCAAATTGATATGAAAGCAGAAGCAGACAGAATCGTTTCCAATGGACAGATGGTTGATCTTGGTGTATACTCTGTTCATGTTT
>JAFREV010000067.1 GCA_017434685.1 Mogibacterium sp. | reverse complement strand
AGGTACGATTGTGGCCTTGAACGCCGTGATGTCGCTGGCCTGGCTTATAGGGTATGTGAAGAAGCCGACCGGCACGCTGTCGCCGGCAAATCCTCTCATCTTGACCTCGGCCTTAACGGTCGGGTTTCTCTGAACTCTGGATACGGTTACGAGGTTCATGTAGTAGACGGTCAGCTCGTGCAGCTCCGGAACCTCGGACTGTATCAGCATATGCGTCTTTTTAGGGTCGAGGCCCACCGACAGATAATCGATGGCAACCTGGAAAACGCTTTCCTTTACTTTATCCGGGTTGTCGAAGTTGTCTGTCAACGCCTGAGCGTCGGCAATCATAACGAAGATCTTTTCGTAACTGTCATCATCCTGAAGCTCGAGTCTCTGTCTCAGTGATCCAACGTAATGTCCTATATGTAATCTGCCTGTAGGGCGGTCGCCCGTAAGCATAATTTTCTTTTTCTTTTCTGCCATTTTCCTTTTACCTTTCTATATCGATTGCTGTCATAACAAATGAATAGTGCATAGTGCTCTATCTTACGGTCGCCATCGATATACGGTTTTTTCTGTTATTACTGCATTCATATATTCATCGTGTTCATCCATAGGGATGCCTTCAAGCAATATCTTATCATAGCACAAAGCTGCTTTAAATGTATCGCGTTTCAATTCTTTAATGAACAGGTCGTAGTAGCCCGCTCCGTGACCGAGCCTGCTGCAGTCCTCTCCGCATGCAACGCATGGGAGTATAACGAGGTCGATCTTGGACGGTTTAACGACAGGAGAAATGGAATCATCGGCTACAGGCTCCGGAATTCCGTAAGGACCCGGGACGAGATGCTCGATGGATTTGATGCGGCGCGCTTCCAAGGTGCGCTCCTCGGATATCCTGCTCCCGTCTGCTGCGAAGTCCGCGCATCTCGGCAGGCAGACTTTCTTACCCGTCTCGAGAAGTTTAACTATGAGCGCGAGGGTCGCAGGCTCCTTATATACGGAGACATAGAGCATCACCGTGCGCGCCTTATGCATCTCCGGCAGCGCAAGCGCATTCACAGCAATAGTAGCCGAAGCGCTGCTCCTGTATTCCTCCGAAGTAGCTGCAAGCGCTGACTCTGCTAGCAGCCTATATTCATTTTTACAATTATCATTAATCATAGTAAGTATTATAGCGGATTGCCGTTTGCATCGCGAGGCGTCATCTTGCTGAGTATGTTGCGCCTGATGCGATTCGTGTAGATTATGGACATCGACACGCCCGCGACTTCAGCGCACGGGAAAGCCCACCACACTGCGTTGACGCCACCCAGCTTCGCGAAGATATACGCACAAGGGATTATTATTACAAGCTGACGAACCAGCGATATATTCATACTGTAGACGCTCTTGCCGAGTGCCTGGAATGCAGCTCCTCTCATAATGGCGTAGCCGGCAAACGGGAAGTTGATTGAAATGATATGTAGTGCGACTACTCCCATTGCTACCATTTCTGGAGGGGAGTCGAAGAGGGCCATCAGTTCTTTAGGGAAGAGCCAGAACACGAGTGTTCCTACGGACATAATGCCGACTCCGTATCTGGCACCGAGGCGCATAGTCTCCTCAAGTCTGTCCTTTCTGTCAGCGCCGTAGTTGTATGCGATGATAGGAACCGATCCGTTGTTCATACCGAAGAGCGGCATGAATACAAAGCTCTGTAGTTTGAAATATACACCGTAAGTTGCGACGGCGAGGTCGGAGAACTGTGACAGAATCTTGTTGAGACTGAAAGTCATAACAGCTCCGACGGACTGCAGGACTATGGTAGGGATAGCTATCCTGTAAATCTCTTTCATCGTCTGGAGATGCGGACGGACCTTGCTAAATGAGAGCTGAATCTCTTTGTTGAATTTCTTGTTGAAGACGTGACCTAACATGCAGCCGAGCAGCTGTCCGAAGACAGTAGCCAATGCCGCGCCTTTGGCGCCCATGGCAGGAAGTCCAAACAGACCGAAGATCAGGATAGGGTCCACTATGGCATTGAAGATTGTGCCTGAAACCTGGATGTAGAAGATATACTTCGTCTTACCCGTTCCCTGAAGAAGTCTCTCAAACATCGACTGTATCATCGGTGCTATCGAGAGCCATTGAGTAATCCTGAGATAGATGGTGCCCTCGGAGATTATCATTTCACTCGTCGCGTCATTGGTCATCATTCTCATAATCGGGCCCGCAAAGCATCCGATTATGAAGAAAATACTGTAGTTTATGAAGGCGAGTATGAAGCCGTTGTGAGCAACCTTATCCGCCTTGTCATATTTCCTGGCTCCGAGATGTCTTGAGAGCAGGGCACTCATTCCGACTGCGGTACCGATACCAAAAGCGATGTTAAGATTCTGGAAAGGGAAGCAGTAAGAGACAGCAGCGAGCGAGTCGGTACTGTAGTGGCCGAGATAGATCGAATCCACGATATTGTACAGCGCCATAACAAACATCGACACCATAAGAGGTGCCGACATTTTTAGCAACAAACTGTGGACAGGTTCTGTTCCGAGCCTGTCCGAGTCTCTTCTTTGAGTTTGCTTCTTTTCCTGTTCTTCAGTTAGAGTTTTTTTCTTATCTTCCATTTATATCAACTTCACTATATGAGTTTCTTCGGGCACATCTCCCTCAGAAGGATGTTAGTCTCTTTTCTTTGCCTTTCTGATGCTTTCTTCTTCGAGCGTTTTTTGCTTTGCTTCAACGCCTCTCTGGATGGCCTTTACTATCTCCACGATAGGGATGATGAGTATGGCAAGTCCCATTGCGATGCCGTATTCCTTAAGGTCGATAGGTGTGAACTCGAAGATGGCTGCGAGCGCAGGAATCTCTATGACTGCCGTCGTGAGGAGCAGAGCGAGTACTCCCGAGCCCCAAAGCCAGAAGTTTTGTTTTCCCAGTGTGAACAGGGATTTTCTCCTGGATCTCATATTGAATGAGTGGAAAATCTCACACATCGACATGGTCAGGAATGCCATCGTGATGCCGTCATTGCTGGCTACGATGTGCCACTGTCCCGTCTCAAGGTATTCGCCTACGAAATATGCGGTGAGCACGAGGAGGGTAGTCAGGGCGCCTTGGTAAAGGATGTCCTTATCCATGCCGCCTGCGAATACGCCTTCTCTTGCACTTCTCGGCTTCTCGTTCATGGAATCGCCTTCGGCCTCTTCCATACCGAGAGAGAGGGCCGGCAGTGAATCCGTGATGAGGTTGATCCACAGCAAGTGCGCTGGTTTGAGCACCGTGAATCCGAGTATAGTTGCAATAAGTATTGAAAGAACCTCACTGATGTTAGTCGCCAGGAGGAACTGTATGCACTTACGGATGTTGGCGTAAATCCTGCGGCCTTCATCTACGGCGGCAACTATAGTAGCGAAGTTGTCGTCCGCGAGTATCATGTCAGCTACATTCTTGGTTACGTCCGTGCCGGTGATGCCCATGCCGACTCCGATGTCGGCGGACTTGATGGCAGGCGCGTCGTTGACGCCGTCTCCGGTCATGGCTGTTACCATGTTATGTGCACGCCAGGCCTTTACGATTCTTACTTTGTGTTCAGGCTGTACTCTTGCGTATACGGAGAAGGTTCCGACTTTGTTCAGAAGCTCATCATCCGACATATCGTCTAGCTGAGCACCGAGTATGGCGTCGTCAGCACTGTCGATGATACCGAGATCTTTACCGATGGCAACTGCCGTGTCGAGCTGGTCGCCCGTGATCATGATAGGCCTGATGCCTGCGCGGCGGCACTCAGCCACAGCGTCCTTGACCTCAGGCCTGATAGGGTCGATCATGCCGACGAGGCCGACGAAGATGAGATCATGCTCGAGGGCTTCGTCAGAAAAATCCGCAGGTTTCTCGTCGTAGACTCTGACTGCGAGTGAGAGAACTCTGAGGGCCTTGCCTGCCATTCTGGCATTGTCTCTTTTGACATTGGCAATGAGTTTGTCGGTGATAGGCTCTACGCCGTGGTCTGTAAGTATATGTGTAGAGTGGCTCAGAAGATAATCCGGAGCACCCTTGGTGAACTGTACGTATTTGGACTTCGCTACGAGCTCATCGAGCTCTGTTTCGTGACCTGCAGGAGCGTCCATCTTGACGTTCTCGTGAACCGTGGACATCATCTTACGTCCCGAGTCGAAAGGAGCTTCTCCCACGCGAGGGAAGAGCTTAACGAGTTCGGACTTAGGAAGATTCTGAACTGAGGAGTAAGCAACGAGAGCAGCCTCTGTAGGCTCTCCCACGACTTCCTCTGTTCCGTCTTCGTTTACTTTCATTTCTGCATCGCAGCAAAGAGCCATGCCGGCAGCGATTATATCCTGGTCCTGACCGGCGTAGTCGACGACGGTCATCTTATTCTGAGTCAGAGTTCCGGTCTTATCCGAGCAGATAATCTGAGCGCAACCCAGAGTTTCAACTGCGGTGAGGCGCCTTATGACCGCGTTCCTCTGTGACATCTTGGTCACGCCTATTGAGAGGACTATCGTAACAACGGCTACGAGTCCCTCCGGAATAGCCGCAACGGCAAGTGAGATGGCGAGCATGAATGTGTCGATCATAACGTCCATGCTGATATGTCCGGCCTTAACAACTCCGAGTGCGAATATGAAGAGGCAGATTCCGATTACAAGCTTTGTAAGAATCTTGGAAAGCTGGGCAAGTTTGATCTGAAGAGGTGTGAGTTCTTCCTCTGCCTGGGAAATCGCATCAGCGATTTTACCCATCTCCGTGTCCATGCCGGTGCCCGTTACAACGATGCGACCACGACCGTAGACAACTGTGCTGCCCATGTATACCATGTTCTTCCTGTCTGCAAGAGGAACGTCTTTGGCATCACCTTCGAGATCGATTACCGAGGCCTGTTTGGTGACAGGGACCGACTCTCCGGTAAGAGCCGCCTCCTCAACTTTAAAGGAAGCTTCTTCGATGATTCTGCCGTCTGCAGGGATGCTGTCTCCGGCTTCGAGTATTACTATGTCTCCCGGAACAAGGTTTTCACTCTCAAGGCTGACTATGGTTCCGCCTCTTAATACTTTGGATTTGGCGGCAGTCATTTGCTTGAGAGCCTCAATGGCTTCCTCGGCTTTGCTCTCCTGGATGACTCCGAGCACGGAGTTCAGGATTACAACAAAGAGGATGATAAATACATCCGTCGGTGTTTCTCCTTCGTAGACAGATGTCACGAAAGAGAGAAGGGCTGCCACGAGCAGGATTATGATCATCGGATCCTTCATCTGGTCGAAGAACCTGAGAATCGCACTTCTCTTCTTTGCTTCAATTAACTTGTTAGGCCCTTCCGTTTCGAGCCTTGACGCAGCTTCGGCTTCGCTCAGACCGAGAGCTGTCGAGTTGATTTCCTCGAGCACGGACTCTGTCGTCTCGAGATAAGGTCTGTATCCTTCTTTCATCTTGTCTCCTCTGTCTGCAATTACAACTCAATAATATTAACACCATCGCGGTGAGATTTCTACATTTATATGTACCTCCAAGAGAGGATAAAAAAGAGACCTCATCCGCATGAATATATGCGGTAAAAGTCTCGCTTCTTACGATGCATCCCGGGGACAATTCCCGTACTGACGAAATGCATCACGCCTGCTGCGCAAGCTACTCCCTTGTTAACCTCATAAACTATCTCACACGCAGACCTAACTGTCAATAAAACAGAGGGCTGATGCACAAGATTTTTTTATAAATACAATTGTGCCGCGAGTGCCCATAAATAAAGGGTCTGTGAAGAATTTGTGAAGATGCACAAGAAAAAAGCAGCATTTTTTGTTTGACTTAGAATTTCATAGCCTTTACTATTATAGTGTATAGATTCAGATTGGCGTACTGCGCCTTAAATCTGGATAATACGTCAATCTTTATTTTACTTATCGCGCGATAAGCACTTTGTAAGGAGGTATTTTATGAGCATAGGCGAATTTATAAGCTGGTTAGATGGACTTGTCTGGGGTACCGTCATGATGGTTCTCATCATCGCGGTTGGTATACTCCTTTCTGTTCGTACTAAGTTCCATCCTCAGAAGAGACTCGGACTTTCGCTGAGATATGCTGTTACCAACGAGGAAGGCGCTGAGGGAGACGTTTCCAGTTTCGGAGCTCTCACAACAGCTCTTGCTGCTACAGTTGGTACCGGTAATATCGTAGGTGTATCCACCGCTATCATGGCAGGTGGTCCTGGAGCACTGTTCTGGATGGAGTTTGCCGCATTCTTCGGTATTGCTACAAAGTATGCTGAGGGTGTTCTGGCTGTTAAGTACAGGCAGGTTAAGCCAGACGGATCAATCCTCGGCGGACCTTTCTACTACATTGAGAAAGGTATGGGCGAGAATTGGAAATGGCTTGCTAAGATGTTCGCGCTGTTTGGCGCACTCGCAGGTGCACTCGGTATCGGTACATCCACACAGGTTAACGGTATCGTAAACGCTATCAACAAAGTTGCTACAGAAGTTGGAGCAACAAAGGTTGCGTTCACAGCATTCGGCGAGGATGCTTCTTGGGTTAAGGTAATCGCTGCTATCATCATTACAGCAGGAACAATCGCTGTAGTAGTTGGTGGTATCGAGAGAATCGCCCAGGTAACAGAGAAGGTTGTACCTGCAATGATGGTTCTGTACGTTGTTACAGCCCTGCTGGTATTCTTCTATAACATCGGCAATCTGCCACACGCTATCGTAGAAGTAGTTGCCGGAGCATTCGGACTCAGAGCTGCTGCAGGCGGAGCAATGGGAGCATTCCTCCTCGCACTGCAGAAAGGTGTTGCGAGAGGTATCTTCTCCAACGAGGCCGGTCTTGGTTCCGCACCTATCGCTGCTGCTGCTGCACAGACCAAAGAATGTGTACGTCAGGGCATGGTATCCTCAACAGGTACATTCCTCGACACAATCGTTATTTGTACAATGACAGGTCTCTGCGTAGTAATGACAGGCGCTCACGAGCAGGGTCTCGAGGGTGTAGAAGTAACAATGCACGCATTTGGCCACGGACTTCCATGGCCTGCACTCGTAGGATATGTAATCCTCGCTCTGTGCCTTGCGCTCTTCGCATTCTCAACAATCCTCGGTTGGGACTACTATGCTGAGAGATGCTTCGACTACCTGACAAACGGTAATGAAGCAGCACTCAAAGCATACAGATGGCTCTACATCGCTGCTGTAGCAATAGGACCTTTCCTGCCGCTCGCAGTAGTATGGGATTTCGCAGACCTCATGAACGGTCTGATGGCATTCCCGAACCTCGTTGCTCTCTTCGCACTTTCAGGCGTTGTTGCCAAAGAGACATTCGACTTCTGGAAGAGAAGACAGTCCGGCGAGTATGATGACGGTCTTGCAAAAAAGGCAAAATAATCCGACATCAAAACAAATCCTAAAAAAAGATTGACAGTAAGAGGCCGCTCCGTTCGGAGCGGCCTCTTATCTATTGAACAATT
>JAFREV010000066.1 GCA_017434685.1 Mogibacterium sp. | reverse complement strand
CTGTCATCGGCTTTTCCTTCAGGTGCATCCTTGAGGTCGCCCTTGCGTCCGAGGAGTTTTGCGAGATCTCCTTCTTCGCTTACATGTGCGTACTTGTCGAAGCTTGCACCTGTGATGGCCTTTGTGATTACCTGTGCATCGGCGATAGCTTTAACTACTGTTGCCGGACCGCTCTTGCAGTCTCCTGCAGCATATACGCCGGAGACACTCGTCATGAGGTTTTCGTCGAGCACAGGACGTCCCTTATCATCAAGGGCAGCTCCTGCTCCCTCATAGAGGCCTGTTTCGATCTGCTCGCCTACGGCAGTGATTACAGCCGTAGCCGGCACCTCGGTGAATTTGCCGGTGCCTACCGGAGACCTTCTGCCGCTGGCATCAGGCTCTCCGAGCTCGCAGATCTCACATGTGAGTTTGCCGCCTGCGAGGTCTCCCGGAGCGAGGAGTTCCATGAACTCTACTCCGTCATCGATTGCCATCTGCAGTTCTTCCTCATCTGCAGGCATGTATCTCTTGGTTCTTCTGTATACCAGGCGTACGTTCTTCACTCCCGGCTGAATCTTTGCAGCACGTGCCACGTCCATTGCAGTATTACCGCCACCGATTACGACCACGTCTGTTCCGAGATTGCAAGCGCCCGGATTGTTCTTAACTGCTTGGAGGAACTCGAGTGCGTCTAGTGCGTCGCCGCTCTTAAGAGCAGGTCTGCCGTGTGCCCATGCACCTATGCAGACGATTACGTCAGTGAATCCTTCGTCCTTGAGTTCCTGTACGGATTTAACCTCGCGGCCTGTCACCATCTTGGCGCCGTATGCCGAGCAAAGTTCTACGTCTTTATCGATGGATGCTTCCGAAATTCTGAAGCCCGGAATTACATAGCGAGGTACGCCGCCCATCTTGTCATTCTTTTCAAATACCGTTACATCCACTCCCGCGCGTGAGAGGAATGATGCCGCAGCAAGACCTGCAGGGCCTCCGCCGATTACGGCAACCTTCTTGTCTCCCGAAACAGCTGCGCCTTTGAGTCCCGGTTTCACCTTGTCAAATGCACCCTCTGCAGCCATGAGCTTGACCTCACGGATGCGAAGTGCCGACTCGTAGTGGTTTCTCATGCACTTATCTGCGCAGGTATGAGGACAGATTGTTCCTGTCGTGAACGGCAGAGCGTTTTTCTCAAGTATGATCTTGAGAGCATCTTCCGTTCTGCCCTCTTCCATAGCCTCGAGATATGCAGGGATGTCCTGATTGATAGGGCATCCGCCGCTGCATGGTGCATGGAAGCAGTCGAGCAGAGGCAGCATCTCTCCGTTCTTTCTGTCAGGAAGCGGTTTGATAGGCTTTCTGTTTCTCTCGCCCTGAGACATCTCTACGAGCTTCTCGACTTTAGCCTTGTCCACTCCGCTGAAGCGCTCGTTTCCGCAGCCTGCGAGGAGTTCGCCGATCTGGCTCATTCTCTGGTAGCCGCCCGGTTTCAGTACTGTGGTAGCCATAGTGATAGGCCAGATGCCTGCTTCAAAGATTTCCTTGATATTGAAGTAGTCTGCACCGCCGGAGAAACTGATTCTCAGTTTGCCGTCAAACTGCTTTGTAATTCTGTTTGCGAGTTCGATTGTCAGCGGGAATAAACTCCTTCCTGACATGTACATCTCCTCTGACGGAAGCTCCCCTGCCTTAACATCTACAGGGAAGGTGTTGGTCAGCTTAAGTCCGAACTCGAGGCCCTTCTCGTCGCAGAGTTTCTGCAGGCGTTCGAACATAGGAACTGCATCCTTCCACTGGAGGTCCTCGAGGAAGTGATGATCGTCAAATGCGATGTAGTCAAATCCGAGTGAATCCAGGCGCTCTCTTGCAAACTCATATCCGAGCAATGTCGGGTTGCACTTGATAAATGTGTTGAGGTTCTTCTCAGTGATGAGATAAGAAGCGATTCTTTCGATCTCATCAGGCGGGCAACCGTGCAGAGTGGACTCTGTGATGGATTCCGAAATCTGCGGAGAAATCGATTTTACAAATGCCTCGTCTACATTCTTAAATCTTCCTGCTTTTACGGCCTCAAGGGACACTTCCATAGCCTCTTTGAACACTTCTGTATTCGAAGCATCTTTCATCTCGTTGAGGTATTTGTCGATCTTAGGAGTCTTGATGCCTTCGAGATCATATCCTACAGACATGTTGAATACGAATGCATCAGGATCGCCCAGTCCGAGTTCCTTGGCCAGTATCTTGCAGAGGAACCAGCCTTTTACATATTCCTCAAATGCCTGAGGTACGTAGAGTTCTGTAGACCACTCGCAGTTGTAGCACTCATCGTGAGCTGTGATACATGGCTTTGCTACGCAGGCAGCAAGCTCTGCACCATCCATCTGCTGAACTGTCTTGAGTTCGAAAAATCTCGAACCGGCCACATAGGATGCGACTATATTCTGCGCAAGCTGTGTGTTAGGGCCTGCGGCAGGTCCGAACGGAGACTCAATCTTCTCTTCGAAGATAGGAAGTGCCTGACCGTCGGTATGCTTTACAAATTTGGAAACTCCAAATATGCTTTTGCTCTTCTGATACTCATCGAGCACCCAATTCAGTAACTGCCTGTACGGCATAGGACGCATAATGTCACTCATTTCTTCCCTCCTTACGAACTATTATCTCTCTAGTATGTTCTGTGGTTCAGCTCGCCCCAGAGTTTCTTGCTCTGTTCGAGCGTCCATGCGTTGATAGCCTCTTCGTCAATACCTACAAATTCTCTGTCTTTGTACAGAACCTTGCCGTTGATGATTGTCGTTCTGCAGTTCTTGCCCATAAATCCGAAAATCATATGTCCGTCGATGTTCTCATCCGAGAACGGTGTGAACGGCTTGTAGTCCATTACTATGACGTCCGCAGCGGCTCCCTCTTTAATGATGCCGAGCGGTTTCTCAAAGTATTTGGCGGCAATCTTTCTGTTGTTTTCAAAGAGCATAGTGCAGTCCTCTCCCCATGCGACGTTCGGCATTGCTGCGTTGTGTCTCTGGATGATGAGGAATACCTTAAGGCTCTCGAGCATGTCATGTGTATATGCATCTGTACCCATACCTACCATGATGCCCTTCTCCATCATCTGAAGAACAGGCGCGCATCCAACTGCGTTACCCATATTGGACTCAGGGTTGTTTACTACCATAGTGCCCGTCTCTTTGATGATGTCCATCTCGGCCGGGCTTACGTGTATGCAGTGTCCGAGCAGAGTCTTATCTCCGAGGATTCCGTTGTACAGAAGTCTGTTGATTGGACGGCAGCCGTAGTTTCTCAGGCTGTCGTATACGTCGTTCATTCCCTCTGCAACGTGGATGTGGAAACCTGTCATACCGTCGTTGGCCTCTACCATCTTTTCGAAGGTCTTGTCGGAGATGGTAAAGAGCGCATGTCCGCCGAACATGGCTTTGATCATATCGTCGTTTTCTTTAATGGCCCATTTTGCAAACTCTGCGTTTTCGTCGATTCCCTGCTGAGTCTTCTCTGCGCCGTCACGCTCGGAAACCTCATAGCAGAGGCAGGATCTCATTCCGAGTTCCTTTGCTACGTCCTTGATAGCAAAGAGCGAACCCGGGATTTCGCAGAAGCTCGCATGATGGTCAAAGATGGTCGTAACACCGTCTCTGATGCAGTCGAGTATGGTCGCATAAGCGCAGGCCTTTGTTCCGTCTATTGTGAGGTGTCTGTCGATGGCCCACCATGTGCCGTCAAGTACCTCAAAAAAGTTGGTCGGATTATTGCCCTCAATGGCAAGTCCTCTTGCGAGTCCAGAATAGATATGTGTGTGGGCATTTATAAGGCCCGGCATGATGACGCCGCCCTTTGCATCCACAAACTCAGTATCCGGATATGCTGCCTTCATCTCAGCGAGAGTTCCGAAGGCCTTGATGGAATCGCCGTCAGTAACGACGGCACCGTCTTCGATGTATGGGTTATCAGGGTTTCTCGTAATAAGCCTTCCGTTACCTATCAGTAGCATAATCTTTCCTCCTTACTTACTATATGTTTTTTATATGTTTGGCATATTTCGTATCAGATTAATACAGACGAGACGAGCACGGGAACGGCAGCCTTTTGGTAGCCTCTGCCCACGCGGAACTTCATGTCGTGCCACGGAGGGTTTTCTTCTCTCGGATTTCCGCTTCCTACCCAGTAGAAAAACGAAGGTATGAGGCTTCCGTATACCGCGAAATCCTCGGATGCGAGAGACGGCATGCTGTCCGTCACATGCTCCGCACCGAGGGCAGCCTCCGCGGACTTCCTCGCTCTGTCGTACATCTCTTCTTTATTATCGACCGCAGGCACCATGCGTTTTATATCTATATCCGCTGTGCATTCGTAAGCCTTGGCGGTCTCATCAGCGAGCGTTCTGAGTCTGTTTTCAATCGTCTCGTGAAGCTCGTGATCGAAAGTCCTGATATATCCCGTTATCCTCGCATGCTCGGGCGACGCTATGTTCGGATCACCCGAAGCTATGCTGTTAACGGTGCAAAGTGCAGGTTTGAACGGGTCTTTATTCCTGCTGATTATGGTCTGTATCTCCTCTACCAAAGATGCGGCGCAGACTATAGGGTCAACGGACATCTGTGGCATTGAAGCATGCGCAGCTTTACCGTTTATCCTGATATCGAATACGCTTTTTTCAGACATCAGCGGTCCTTTGTGCACCACCACGTCACCGACTTTAATCTCCGGTCTGTTGTGTATTCCGAAAATCATGGACGGGGACGGCTTTACTCTTTCGAAGAGCCCGTGTTCGAGCATCTCTTTTGCGCCTCTCGTTCCCTCCTCTGCGGGCTGGAATATGAAAAGAACGTTGTATTTCAGGGTCTCTTTCGTTCCGCACAGATAATGAATCGCGCCGAGCATCGTTCCCGCATGTGCATTGTGTCCGCAAAGATGCTTAGGCCCGAGTTCTGTAGGCACGGCGTCTATATCCGCGCGTAAAGCCACTGTCTTGTCTCTTCCGGCATCGAGGAAGCACACAAGACCGGTGTCCATCTCAATGTCTATAGTTTGCAAAGGATATGCTCTTACTGCATCCTTTATATACGTGGTGGTTTTGATCTCTTCAAAAGCCTTTTCCGGAATCTCGTAGAGATTGTTTGCATGAGTCTCTGCGAGATTCACTGCCTCATCCATCAAGGGTTTATCAAATAAGGATTCGTCCGTCATTTTATAAATCCCTTTTCCTCAACCTTGGCCATATACAGACCTCTCGGGGTGATTCGAAGCTCCGGTATTACCGTAAGTGCCATGAACGAGAGCGTTATGAATGGATCAAAATCCTGCGATACACCCATATCATATGCTTTCTTTTTCATCTTCCTGAGTTTCTTATCTACCT
>JAFREV010000065.1 GCA_017434685.1 Mogibacterium sp. | reverse complement strand
CAGTCTCATCCTCCACCGTATATTCTGTTGGGTTAGGCGTCGAAGGCGAAACTCCGCCGGCATAATCATAGCTGATGCTGTACTGATCTAATGTCCAGTTGGCCGTATACGACTTGTTTCCGGTCTCATCTCCGGCGTTCCAGCTGATTTTCTTCTGCGGATTATCGATTCCGCTTCCGGTCCAGCCTGTGAATGTGTAGCCCTTTCTAGTCGGCTCATTGGAAATGCTTACCTTATCATTGACCGTATACTTGGTAGGGTTATCTTTCGCAGGGGCGTCTCCGCCGGCATAACTATAGCTGATGGTATATTCGTCAGCCTTCCAGTTGGCCGTATACTCCTTATTTCCGTTCTCTTCTCCGGCATTCCAGCTGATAGTCTCCTGCGGTTCAGTTATTCCGCTTCCGGTCCATCCTGTGAATGTGTAGCCCTTTCTCGTTGGCTTTTTGGTGATGCTTACACCCTGCTCTACCGTATACGAGGAAGGGTTGTCTTCGGCAGGTTTGACACCTCCGTCGTAATTGTATGTGATGGTGTAGGTTTTAGGCGTCCACTGAGCATAGAAGGTGACATCTCCCTTGATTGTATAAGTAGCACTTGGCGAGTATTTGTCTCCGCTACCGTCTTTCTTCGTATTCCACTCTACAAAATCATAATAATTTCTTGTGGCTGCCTCTCGAATAGTATGTGATTCGTCATAGGCGCATGGAATCTCGGTAGGTCTTGTTTTGCCGTCAAATACACCGCCGTTAGGATCATATGTTACTATGTCAACCTCTTCGCTCCACTTGGCGTAGAACTTCACATCGGTCTCATCGTCAGGGTATGTATAGCTGCCTCCCGGCTGATAGACCGTTCCTGTTCCTTCTGAATCTGTAGTCCATCCCTCAAATTTCGAATGTGCCCTGGTTGGTTCGTTGGTTGGCAGAGTGTAAACCCTGCTGCCTGGAGGTTGGATATCTCCTTCCCAGTCACTCGGCATGCCGTGTACATCGTCTTCAGTATTCTTATAGAACTCAGCAGTGAAATCATACACCGTAAGCGTTCCAAGGTTTTTCGTAACAGTATAGTTTTGCTGTTTTGCACCACCACTAGTCTGATTCCAGTGGACGGTAGCGTTGTTTTTGCTGCTACCTAAATCTGTCTGAGATCCATCGATTGTTATTACGACTTTTTCTCCGTTGCGAAGTGTAACCGGGTTTGTACCCGGAACCAAATCAGCAGTGGTCTGCCCGGCCGGATCATCAGATGCTCCAATGACAGCTTCTCCCCCTGCCGTCAGAGCTTTGCCGTCGTGAGCCTTTTTTGCGCTGTTGGTCGTAATTACAATAGGTACCGGTTTTATAATCAGTTGATTATTTGTAACCTCGATATATTCGAAATCCTCATTTCCCGCAGAATCTGTAGTTGTAAGCTGAACAAATCCGTCCATTTCCGCACCTTCTTCATGAGCATAAAGAGGCGCTGCCATAGGTCCGTTATATACACCTGCATCCGTACCATTTATCTCTGTAGAGGAGTCAACTTTAACGAAAGCATAGACATTATGCCATGCCGGATCTCCGTCAGTCTTCTTACCAACTCTAACATATCCTGCATATTTATAATCAGGGTTGCCTGCGCTTTCGCTCTTAGGATTATCTACGGAAGAAACACCTATATAAGCCGTGCCTCCCATGTAGGCCGTGATTTCTTTTGGTACTATTTTCTGTTCTTCGCCTGTGTAGTAGACCTCCTTGCCAAAGCCTTTAAGAATCTGGGTGTACTCTCTCGCTTCGTTCTCTTCCATGACCCAAACGGCATACAGTTCTATATCTTCCTGCGCTGTAGGCAAATTGGATCCCGGAAAATACTCAATTTCTGATGTTTTAGTTGCACCCTTGGTTGTTGACCATCCTACAAAGAGGTACTCGTCTCGCGTAGGCTTTTCGTTAACAACCTGATAGTACGGGTCGTTTTCCGGAGCACTCACCTTTTTCCATGGCTCTGTAGCTCCCGAATAATTATAGTTATAGGTAACTGTGATCGGATGCTCGGTCCACTGTGCCCAAAGCGTCACATCATGGTCCGGCATAGTGTATTCGGAACCTCCGGAATGATGAGAACCCGTGCCGTCCTCCTTGGTGTTCCATTCTTCGAATTGATGACCTGTAAAAGTTGCTGTTGCAAGATCAATCTTATCTCCTTCACCAAGTGTTATTGTTCTTATATCAGGAATAAGGGTCGCCTGTTGGGTGCCGCTATTCAATTCGTAAGTCAGAGTAACTTGTTTCTTCCAGTTAGCAGTG
The DNA here is from genome assembly GCA_017434685.1 of Mogibacterium sp. GTDB lineage: Bacteria > Bacillota > Clostridia > Peptostreptococcales > Anaerovoracaceae > Crickella. The sequence continues at coordinate 4,607 of JAFREV010000065.1, read as the reverse complement.
AATGTTTTATTACCATACTCAGCTCCTGCTGACCACTCTACCGGCGTTGTCGGAGTATCTATCTTAGGATGAGTATCAAAACTTGTCCATCCGGCAAATATGTATCCTGCTTTTGTTGGCTCCTTGGAGATCTCTATACTGTCTTCAATCGTATATTTAATAGGATTAGGCTCCGCAGGTTCTTCTCCGCCGGCATAGTTATATGCGATATCGTATTCTACAGCTTCCCAGTTGGCAGTGAAGGTTTTGTTTCCCCTCTCATCACCTGCACTCCAGTTCACCGGAGTCGTAGGCGTAGTAATAGGCGTAGACATATCATCGCTGGTCCAACCTTTAAAGGTATATCCTTCCTTGGTCGGCTCATCAGAGATTTCGACATCATAAGCAACAGTGTACTTCTCGGGGTTTTCTGCAGATGAAGCATCTCCTCCGTCAAGCTCGTATGTGATGCTGTACTCGGTAAGCGCCCAATTGGCTGTATATGACTTCGGTCCTTTCTCAGCTCCTGCTGTCCAGCTTATGGTCTTGCGAGGTTCATCGATTCCGCTTCCGGTCCAGCCGATGAATGTATAGTCTTCTTTTGTTGGCTCGTTGGAGATGTTTACACTATCTTCAACCGTATATTCTGTTGGATTTGCTGTCTGTGGCGCGGTTCCGCCGTCATAGTAATATGTGATACCGTATTTTACAGTTTCCCAGTTGGCAGTAAAGGTTTTGTTTCCGCTCTCAGCACCTGCGCTCCAGTTCACCGGAGTCGTAGGTGTAGTAATAGGCGTAGACATATCTTCGCTGGTCCAGCCTTTAAATGTATAGCCTTCCTTAGTCGGTTCGTTGGAGATTTCGACTCTATCCGCAACAGTGTATTTGGTAGGGTTGTCGGTAGAAGGTGCGGTTCCGTCATCGTAGTCGTAAGTAATGTCGTAATCAACAATCTCCCAGTTGGCAGTGAAGGTTTTGTTTCCGCTCTCACTGCCTGCACTCCAATTCACCGGAGTCGTAGGCGTAGTAATAGGCGTAGACATATCATTGCTGGTCCAGCCTGTGAAGGTATATCCTGTCCTGCTAGGTTCGTTGGAGATATTTATATTGTCTTCAACCGTATATTCTGTCGGATTTGCTGTCTTAGGTGCGGTTCCGCCTGCATAGCTATAGCTGATGCTGTATTTGTCCGCCGTCCACTGAGCATCAAAGCTGACATCTGCACTTACGGTGTAATCGGCACCGGCATCATAGGTTTGGCTGCCCGTCTTCCAGCCCGCAAATGTATAGTTGTCTTTGTCTGTCGGTGCTGCAGGCAATTGAATGGTTGTGCCGTCATCAACAGTAACGGTTTTCGGATTGGTGCTTCCGTCAATCTTGCCTCCCTTAGGATCATAGGTCACATTATGTGTACGAGGTTTAGCCTTTGCCGTTATGTAGAAGTATCTATAGGTACGAGAGTAACTACCATGGCGTATTGCAACCACCTGGTCATTGTTGGTGGAATTAACATTTTTGACTGTCAAACTCGTAGTTGTTCTGTCGCTTAGTTCTACATACGAGGCACCGGTTGAAGCAGTCCAGTTATCAGCACTCGAATCATTATCGTCAGTCAGATAAACCGACTCGCCGTATTCGAGAACATAACGACCTGCCTCAGTGTTCTGTTCATGTGTCTCATGAGGATTAGTTCCTGTTACGTAGATGGTGAAGTGCTTGGTGTTAAATGACTGGGTATTAGCATTTCCGCTTCCGTTCATATCAGTAACGCTTGATGCGTCATCGGATACGCGGAACACTTCAACTTCATCCCCTGATTCCATTTCAAGATTCGCACCCGAGAATGTGACCGCCACGGTCTTTTTCGGCTGGATTTCTTTTCCGTCTTTGTTAACAGGTGTTACGTCAATAGCAACGGCATCCCTTAATTCTCCGATCTGTGACTCTACAGCATCGATGTACTTCTGCCCTACCTGCTTTGCCTTGAGTTTGGATCCTTCAGGGAGTGCGCCTTCGGGCGCTTTAAGAGTGACGGTGACCCCACCTGCATTGGCAGTCAGCGTCTGAGCAGGATACTCCTCCTTCTCTTCTTCTGTCGGAGTTTCTTCCTCGGCAGCCACATCTGCATCTGCTGCATCCTGAGTTTCCTCATCTGCCTGCGACTCATCGGAAGATGTGCTTTCCTCAGCCTCTGGTGTTTCAGGCTCAGCTGCAGGCTCTTCCTTTACCTCAGCCTCTGGTGTTTCAGGCTCAGCTGCAGGCTCTTCCTTTACCTCAGGCTCAGCCGCAGGTTCCGGCTTCGGCTCAGGCTTAGGCTCTGCCTTAGGTGCAGGCACCGATTTCTTCTCCACTTCGGTGCTTGAAGTCTCAGCCTTCGGAGCATCAGAACCGTCTTCTGCAAATACAAACGAAAACGGCTGCATTTGAACGAGCAAAAGCAGCGCCATTACTATCGCAAAGAACTTCCTGTTGCTGTAGCGTCTTTCCTTCTCTATACCGGAAATATGCGTCGGATTATTCCACTCAGCGCAGAGTTTCTTTATGTTGGTCGGACCGACGTCCTTCCATTTGAAACTCGGCTCTCCGTAATAGCTGTTAACACCCTGTTTTTTCATGTAGTCTCCCTTCGCAATCCTTATACTCTATTGCAATTCCATTCCTGATTTATGCCCTCGGGTGAGTCTTTTTAAAGACGTCCCTGACATGAATATCCGTAACGGCCAGATAAGCAATTCCGACCGTCATATCCTCAAATCCCATTAGTTCCTGCAGAGTCTTGAGATCTCCTCCGTTTTGCAGTATATGTACGGCAAAGCTGTCCCTGAGAATCTGCGGCGTCATTCGATCTGCAGCGTTTATCTTTGCGCCGTAGTCCTTGAGAATCTTCCATATGCCTTGTCTGGTAAGCGGCTCACCTCTGAAATTGACAAATACGAAATCGTCATCCTCATATACTTTGCCGCTAAGATCGGCATATGCGTTCTCCACGTACTCCGCCATCGCCTCTGCCGCGTATCTTCCGAGTGGTACTATCCTGCTCTCTTCGTTTACATCTTTTAATGTGACGAAATTCATTCTCATATTCAGATCTTCGAATTTCAGCCTTACAACCTCGGTAACCCTGGCACCCGTTCCGTACATGAACTCGAGCAGAGCCCTGTCTCTGATTCCTTTTTTATCGTCGCCCGGAAGCGTCATCAATTTGGCCGCATCCTCGATGCTGAGATAGTCGACCTGCCTCCTGTCATTCTTCATTGACTTGACCTTCACAAACGGATTGGATGACATTCTCCCCATCTCAATCTGATAATCATAGAAATTGCGAAGTGATGATGCCTTGCGGTTTATCGTAGCCTTGGACTTGTTCTGATTGCTTAGCTCAAGCACATAGGAAACGGCGTCGCTGTCATTGCATGTTTTGAGGGATCTTCCCCTTTCTTTAAGGTACTTTTCAAAAGCTTTGATATCCCTTTCATAAGCTATCAGGGTGTTCTCGGCTTTGCCCTTTTCATTTTTCAGATATTCCAGAAATTCACGCATAATGTCACCTAAATCTCTCCTGCCTGTCTGGCAAACAGCAAACCAATAATAGTCTTGCTGTCCCTTATCTCGCCCCGCATAATCATGTCGATTACTTCTTCCACATCGTACTCGTGGAGCTCTATGCACTCGGTCGGATCCCAATTTGTATCACCGGGCTTAAGATCCCTGCAGATGTAGATGTGAAGCAACTCCGATGAGTAGCCGCAAGTCGGATAGTATGAAACGAGATGTTTGATTGAGCCTGCGGTATAACCTGTTTCCTCGGCAAGTTCTCTTGCCGCTGTCACTTCAGGATCCTCGCCCGGATCTGCTTTGCCCGCAGGGAGTTCGAGCAGGTCCCTCTCAAGGGGCTTCCTGAACTGCTTTTCCATCAGGACTTTACCCTCGTCTGTTATGGCAACCATTATGGCTCCGCCCACGTGTTCGACGATATCTCTTTGGGCCTTTTTGCCGCCATATCCCTCTACGATATGCTGACGCACCTTGAACACCGGCCCCTCATAAACCAATTTGCTGCTAATAGTTTTCTCTTCAAATGTCATGCTTTTCACCTTTACGATAAATAATTTATCTAATAAGATTTTAGCACATCTTCGCGTTTTCTATCTATATCAACTTCAAATTGCTTGCCAATTCGCTGATGAAAACTCTTTTCCATTTCTTCCAGGTGTTTTCATGGGCAATCACAGGCAGCTTAACCCCTTCCGCTATGCTCTCGAGTATATCCATCCTGTATTCCTCCGGGATCGCCAGCAGCGCACTCTTGATACACTCTATCTTTCGCGAAGCCTCCTCGGCAACATCAGAACTTATGCATCTGCAATTCTCGTCCTCATAAAAAACAAGCTCATCATCCCGCCTGCCATGTCTGTGTATGGCATCGAGCCTGTAGAGCCTGTCCAAATCCCTTATTATCCACATGCACTGATGGTGAACCGCCTTTGGCGTTCTCACAGAATCCCTCTGATTCATATTCTCCTCCTCTCACATTCGGCAAATCTGCTTATGCACCAGTTTACAGTCTGACGCATCCGTCACTGTGTGTCTTTTGTGAGGAGTGCATTCTATGTAGGAATTAGTGCATT
>JAFREV010000064.1 GCA_017434685.1 Mogibacterium sp. | reverse complement strand
GTCAAAGCTCTGATGTTTGCAACTTACAACACGGACCTTACTCTTAAGGGTTACGTAGCAGCATTTGTCAGAGGTGACAGGCAGCTCAACATGACTAAGCTCGTCAACGCACTTGACATCCCGGCTCACTATATCGAGTTTGCCGATGAAAATGCCATGGGCGAAGCTTGCGGAATCGTAGGCGGATTCACGGGACCTATGGGACTCAAGAACTGCACGGTAGTAGTAGACTCAGAGCTCGTAGGCACTGTCAACATGTGTGCCGGCGCCAACGAAGCCGACCACCACATGCTCGGCGTATGCTACGGCAGAGACTACACAGGCGACATCGTAACGGACATCAAAGAGCTTCAGGAAGGCGACAAATGTCCGCACTGCGGCAAACCTGTTAAGTTCAGACGCGGCATCGAGGTCGGACAGATCTTCAAACTCGGACTCAAGTATTCCGAGAGCATGAATGCCACATTCAAGGACGAAAACGGAGTTGATCATCCGTACTGGATGGGTTGCTACGGCATCGGTATTACAAGAACCATGCAGGCTGTAGTTGAACAGCACCATGACGACAAGGGCATCATCTGGCCGCTTTCGGTAGCGCCTTACCACGTAATCATCACGGTCATCAAACCGAGCGACGAGACTCAGCTCAATATCGCATATGATATGGAAGCCAAGCTCGAGAGCATGGGTGTTGAGGTAATGGTAGACGACCGCGACGAGAGACCGGGAGTTAAGTTCAACGACGCAGACCTCATTGGAATTCCTATCAGAATTACCGTAGGAAAACTCGCAGGCGAGGGTAAGGTCGAGTACAAGCTCCGCCGTGAGGATAATGTAGAGACGATGACAGTCGAAGAGGCTATCGCAAAAGCTAAGGCTCTTGTAGATCTCGAAGGCGACGGAAGATATCTCTTCAAGAATCTTCCGGAAGAGACGGTCAACGCTCACTAAAAACGGAAAGATACTCTAATCGAGCTCCTTATTGATTACTAATCGGTACTGAGAGTTGGCGAGTAAGTAAAAATGAGATAAAAAAATGAGAAAATTACTTATCATGTATCTAAAAGCGATTCATGATAAGTAATTTTTATTGGATGATGCTATGAGTTTTACTTATCTTTGTACTGAAATGCCTCTGCAGTAAGTATTGTTTTTAATATTTTTTGAAATAATTACTTACTATAGCAAACAGTGATAACAACGGTAAGTAATAAGCATTGAAGATAGTACTTACTTTGGCAAATAACTGCTTCATCGGAAAAAAATCAAAAAAATTTATTTTCTATGCAATAAAACGAGGACCACACGCGTTAACCTAATAGAAGGGCAGTTAAAGAGCCCTTGAAGAATGAAGAATAACTGAAGCGATGAATAAGATGAATAGGAGGTAAAAAATGAGAAAGGTAAGGACAATAGTAGTGGCCCTGATTATGGTAATGGCCATGAGTGCATCAGTATTTGCTGCAGGCGTAACTAAGGACGGAGCGAAAAAGATCGCACTGAAGAATGCAAAACTCACTAAGAGTCAAGTAAGTAATATCACAGTAAAATACGATCGCGATGACGCTGAGTATGATGTGAAGTTCAAAAGCAACAAGAATGGAGCAAGATTCAGTTTCGAAATCAAGAAGTCAAGCGGCAAAATCGTAGAAAAGTCAATTGACTACAAGTACAAAAGAAACAGTTCAAGGAAAAAAATAGGAAAACTCGCAGCTCAGAAGATTGCCGCCAATAAAGCCGGCGCAAACCTCTCAGCAGTAAAAAAAGGAAAATGTGAGTATGATTATGATGACGGAGAAGGTATCTATGAGGTAGAATTCAGAAGTGGAAACTACAAGTATGATATCGAGATCCAGGCTCCTACAGGAAAGATTACAGACTACAGCTGGGAGTACCTCAGAAGATAGCAGACATCAGGCTAAACCAACAGATAAAGAAAGATAAACGAAAATGAACACTGCCTACGTCGACGAAAACTTAATAATACGAATGGCGGCCGGAGACGGGGCAGCGTTCAAAGAACTATATGAACAGACCTCGTCAGCTGTGTACGGGTTCGCGCTGTCGATACTCAAAAACAAGCACGATGCCGAAGATGTTATGCACGATACATTCATCAAGGTGTACACAGCTGCGGTCACTTACAAGCCTATGGGCAAACCGCTCGCATGGATACTCACGATAGTAAAAAATCTGTGCTACAGCAAGGTGCGAGCCGGCGCGGTGTGCGAGGATCTGTCTGAGTACGAAGATCTTGTCCGCACCGATGAGTCGGGATCCATTCTGGATAAGGTCATCTTGCAGGAGGCATTGTCCACTCTGGACTTCGAGGAGCGGCAGATAGTCATACTGCACGCACTGACAGGTATGAAGCACCGTGAGATTGCGGAGATACTGGAACTTCCGACCGGGACGGTGCTGTCCAAGTACAACAGAACGATAAAGAAGCTAAAGAAAGAACTTGAGGAGAAAGGGGGAGAGCAATGACAGAAACAAAGATACTCGAAAGCATCAGCACTGCCGTTGAGAATACTACCCCAGACATACTCGATAGTCTTATGGCGGAACTGAACATCACAGCTGAGCCTAAGGAACTGATGCATGATGTAATTGCAAAGGATGAGGCAGATACGCCAAACACAGAAAAAGATTGGGTGCCGGCTAAGAGTAAAACTCAGATGCCTTGGCGCAGAATAGCGACCATTGCAGCATCATTTCTGGTAGTGGTTGCGGGAATCTCGTACAGCGTGACGGAAAGAACTCCGCTTGCCCTGGTCAGCCTGGATGTCAATCCGGGAATTGAATTAACAATTAACTCCAAAGAGCGAGTGATAAATGCAAATCCGGTCAACGATGAAGCGAAGGACATACTTGCAGAAATGGACCTTAAAGGCAGCGATATAGATGTTGCCTGCAATGCCATCGTGGGATCGATGCTTACTCACGGATATCTCACGGATCTGTCCAACTCCGTGCTGCTCTCCGTAAACGCTGATGATGAACAGGTCGGAACGGAGATTGAAAAGAGGCTCTCCAAGCATGTCAATGATTACCTTGAGACCACTGAGATAGCCGCTTCTGTACTCGGACAGTACGGGGCAAACGACGATGCAGTCAGGAAGTTTGCCGATGAGAACGGCATATCCCTGGGCAAGGCATGGCTGATAAAGAACCTCCTGAACACGGGAAGCACCAAGATGACGGAGGCCGATCTACTCGGACTTAAGACACAGGAACTCATACTTCTCGGTCAGAAGAGAGGTGTAACGAAGACTACATCCTACGGCAATGCCGAGTCGAGTCAGTATATAGGCGAGGATAAAGCTTTGGCTGCCGCGACCAAACACGCAGGCGTGAAAAAGGGCGACGCGACGAATGTAAAATACGAGTTCGATGTCGAGCGCGGAGTTCTTATATACGAGGTCTCATTCAGAGTGGGAGATTACGAATACGATTACGACATCAATGCATATAACGGAAAAGTAGTGTCATCGGAGAAAGAATACGAACCGAAATACACGTCTTCGAAGAGCGGAGGATCGGGCTCAGGAAGTACATCTTCGAAGAGCGGAGGATCGGGC
>JAFREV010000063.1 GCA_017434685.1 Mogibacterium sp. | reverse complement strand
GTTACCAGTTTTACGCCCTCGTACATGAAGAGAACATATGAAGGAATCTTATCAGATTCGCTGAGTGTGAAGATAGCCATCTTTGCGAGGTTGCCGCCGAGTTCTCCCTCGTTGGTTCCGATGGAATCTTTGTTGAAGAATACGGCGTATGTATCTGCTTCGGAGCCTGCGCCGCCTTTCTTGGTCTCGCCGTTTGCGAATTTGACAAGGAACTTGTCTCCGCATGGCTCGCTTGTGGCCGGCCTTCCGAGAGCATCTCCGAGTCTTGTCAGATTGTCGATCTGAGTCTGACCGTCAACGATGATTTCAACATCCTGCTCGCCTGCTTCGAGCTCTTTCTTAGCCATAATTACAGGAATTGGGCATTGTTTGCCGCCTGCATCTATTCTCATTTCCATACCTCCGATTATCAGGTTTTGAATTATTTTTCTGCTGCACTAAGCAGCCCACAATAGTAATATACTCTTATTTGCGATGCAGATACTATAGATTTATTCTATAACACAGCCCTCATTTTACACCTTGCCATAATAGTGGAACATAATGCCGACTCAATGTGTTAGAATGGCTACATAGTTTATGAGAACGAAAGGCGGAGTATTATGAGAAAGTGCTATGCGGTAGCAGATTTTCTGTCGCAAGATAACAAAGACGAAATGAAAAGGACCGCGGAGGAATGCGGTTTTGAGATAGAATTCTTCGACAGTTCCGAGGAGTGTGACGGCAAAGTCTCCGATGCGGAGGTCTTTTACGGAAGTGCTCCCGAGCTGCTGCCTCAGATGCCTGAACTCAAATGGTGTCACTCCGCATATGCCGGAGCCGGTCATCTCATTAAAACAGGCAAATTCGATAAGGGAGATGTCATACTGACAAACAGTTCAGGTGCGTACGGTCTCACAATAGGTGAACATATTATAATGGTAAGTCTCATGCTCATGAGACAGATGCCAGAATACAACAAGGTGATGAACGCCCGCGGATGGATGCAGGAATTGCCGATCAGATCAATTGCGGGTAGCCACGTAGCTATCATCGGCACAGGAGATATAGGCAAGAACACCGCTGCGAGATTCCGCGTGATGGGAGCGTCAAAACTCATAGGATTTAACAGAAGCGGACAGGACATAGATATATTCGATGAGGTATACAGACTTGACCGTTTCGATGAGATAATACCAAATGCGGACATAGACATACTTGTGCTCTGTGTGCCGGGCACCCCAAACAGCAAGGGGATACTCAGCAAGGAGAGGATAGACCGCTTGCATGCTGCGACATATGTCATAAATGTCGGACGAGGTTCCGCGATAGACCAGGACGCACTCGTGTCCGCTCTCAACGAAGGACGGCTCGCAGGAGCGGCGCTCGATGTGACGGAGCCGGAGCCATTGCCGCCGGAACACTCGCTTTGGACAGCGAAGAACTGCATCATAACTCCGCATATTTCCGGAGATATGGGGCTTCCATACACGGTGGATAAGACGGTTGAGTTTTTCTGTGAGAATCTGAGGCGATACACTCGCGGCGAAGAACTCATAAAAGTGGTTGATGTAAAAGAAGGTTATTAAAAGGGGAGCAGATGATAATTTTCGATCTTGACGGAACGCTTTGGGATTCGACCAAACCCGTGGCAGATTCCTGGAATTTGGTAATAGAAAAGGAAACCGGAGAGGCAGATAAACTGACACCGGAAGACATAATGGGTGAAATGGGCAGGACAATGACTCAGATAGCTGATGATTTGTTCGGATTTCTTTCGGAGGAGGAGCGCTACGAACTTGCGCATAAGTGCGAAGTTTTCGAGAATGATTACATAAAGGAGCACGGGGCAAAACTGTTCGCGGGTGTGAAAGAAACCCTGGAGAAACTCCTGGATGCAGGAGAGAAGATGGCAGTGGTCAGCAATTGCCAGGAAGGATACGTCGCTGCGTTTATCGAGTCTATGCAAATGGATAGGTTTTTCTGCGACTACGAGGAGTGGGGCAGGACGGGTCTTTCAAAAGCGGATAATATCAGACTTGTAATGGAAAGAAACGGCGAGGATGAGGCGGTTTACGTCGGTGACATCCAGCGCGACGCGGATTCAGCCCATGAGGCAGGTGTGCCATGTATATGGGCCAAATACGGCTTTGGACAAATTGATGACGCTGAGGCGGAGATAGACAACTTCGATGAATTGCCAAGCGTACTGGCAGAAATCGGTTATAAATAATCAAGATGAAAACTACGAAAAAGAAAACTCATGAATTGGCTGAGTGCTACGCTCACAGGGGATTCCATAATAAAGAGAATGCACCGGAAAACTCAATGGCGGCATTCAGGAACGCAATTGAGCGCGGTTTTGCAAGCGAATTGGATGTGCATAGGATAGCTGACGGAAGCCTTGTGGTATTTCATGATGATGATTTACCGCGCATGACGGGTGCACCGGGCAGGATAGCGGACTATGACATAGAGACGCTTTCGAAACTAAGGCTTGGCGGTACTGATGAGAAGATTCCGACTTTTGATGAGGTGCTTGATCTTTACGAGGACAGCGGACTGCAGCTTCTGATAGAACTAAAAGTTGATAAAGGCAATCACAAGATGCTGGCTGCTGCGGTGGCTGATAGGCTCGCAAAGTATGACGGGGCGTTTGCCGTGCAGAGCTTTGACCCTCGTGCGATACGAGATTTCCGAAAACTTATTCCGGGAATCGCCCTCGGGCTGCTCACCAAGAACTACTTCAACAAGGATGACGGAAAGATCAAGACTTTCGCTGCCAAGATGAGCAGCCTGATGTTTAACAGAGTGGCGGGGGCGGACTTCGCAGCTTTTAAGTTTAAAGATAAAAAGAACAGACTGCTCCAAAGGTCTATTAAAAGGCGGGGCATGGGGCGTCTGACCTGGACGATAAGAACCCCGGAGGCTTACAAAGCCGCAGTGGCTGCGGGCTGCATACCGATATTTGAGGGGTTTGATCCGAGAGAAATAAAAGAAAACGGAGAAAAGGATAGCAATGAAGAATAAAAGAAGAGACGGAATAAGAATTAAGGATCTGGACGGCTACCACAAGATACTGCCGTACATAATGCCGAAGAGGACAGAGGCAGAGGTGTCGCTGACCGAACAGTTCGATGTTACGGAATTGGTCAAATATATGGCGGAGAGAAACGAGGAGGAAGGAGTACATATCAAGCTCTATCACTCCATGATTACCGCTATCGCCAAAACCGTGTATCACAGACCTCGACTCAACTGGTTCATTTCCGGAAGGTTTTTTTATGAAAGACCGGACATTACATTTTCGTTTGTCGTAAAACAGAAATTTGCAGACGACGGCGAGGAGACTCTCATGTTCATGAAGGTCAAACCGGATATGAACATCGATTCAATATCCAAACTCATACTCGGGGATGTAAAAAAGGTCCGCGAAGAAAAGACCAACGATCTGGACAAACTAATGGAGTTTGTCGGGAGTTTGCCGAGGCCTTTCCTTGAAGTGTTCTTTGCGACTCTGAGGAGGCTCGAGTACCATGGCGTTATGCCTAAGGGGCTGACTGCCGGAGATCCGAATTATTCAAGCGTATTGGTATCCAATCTCGGCTCGATAGGGTCTGACTCCTGCTACCACCATCTCAGCAACTACGGAACCTGCTCCTTGATGATTACGATTGGCAAGATGCATAAAGAGATGAAATACATGGAAGACGGGAGCTGGCAGGAGAGAGATGTATTAAACTGTACATTTACCGTGGATGAGAGATTGGCTGACGGATTCTACTTCGCCAAGTCGCTTCGCATTATGAAGTACCTTCTCGAAAATCCGAAAGCGATGGAAGAGCCTATTTCAGAAAAAGTTCCCGTGGAATTGTAAAGAGAGTTATTCGGACTGGCCGCTTGTGTACATCAGCACGCCTGCGGTGAACATATTATCTTCTGTGTTTATTTCCAAACTGCCGCTGTACCTGTCGACCACAGCCTGAACGGATGAAAGACCGATGCCATGACCTGCTTTGCCTGAGCGAGGCAGGCCTTTTTTATTAAGTTTAATAGTTCCCTCGTATGGATTTTTAACGGTGAGACCGAGCATCTCATCCGAAAGCATTTTTGCATTGACTTGGACGACACGCTTGTCCTGAGGGAGCTTTTCAACGGCAAGAATAGCATTCTCCACGAGGTTACCGAATACGGTTATGAAGTCTGCTTCGGCCACGGGAAGTGTGCGAGGAAGTTCAATCAGCCATTTGACATAGCACTCCTTGGAATTGGCGAGTGAATCGTAGTGCGAGGCAACCGCATCGAGAGCCGGGTTGGCCGCAATTACGGATCTGTGATCGGTGAGGGTCTTGGTGAATTGGCTGATGTATTCGGATAACTTTTCATTCTCTCCGTTCTTGGCATAATCATCGATTACGAGCAGATGCTGCCTGAAATCGTGGCGAAGAGTTCTGGTTTCATCCATATACGAACGGAGCTCCTCGTAGCGTTTTTGCTCCATGAACATGAGCTCGTTGGACTCTCGCAGATTTGAATTCTCAGTCAGGTTGACTGCAACCCTCCACATGGAGTGATACATCAAAACAAAGGCGCCCGGAGCGAGAAGCAAGAACGCGAGAATTGTCGCTCTCACGCGACCCGTCATAACAACTCCGGCATGTTTAGGCATGACCCAGAAAAACAGCAATGTGATAAATACCGTGATTGAAAGTGCGAGTTTGAAGTCAAGATTCAGAGGCTCTGAGTTCAGCAGATACGGGAGGTGTTCGTTGAGAGATTTGTAGTAAAGAACTCCCAAAACTACAGCGACCGCCAGGCAAACTAAACAGGTGACAGGTCTCAGCGTGAGCAGAGAATCTTCTGTCTCGAGCGGAGCTGCGAGTATAATGCCGTACAGCATGGCGTTGCCGATGACCATCGTGGAATTGAAAAAGCAATAAAAACGCATGATGGGTTTACCGGTAGTCACATGTATATGCACTAAAAACACCGCTGCAAGCGCCAGGATAAGCGCCCACTTAAAGGACATCGATGTGTAATAAGCGATGAACGAAACTCCCGGAATAATTAAAAGGAGCGAAACACCGCATATCACGGCCGTGCGCTTATACCCAAACCTAAGATGATCCCGAAGAGGCGCAAGAGAATAGGCCAGAGCAGGGATCGTCAGCAGCAATATTGATAAATAGCCTGCAAATAGAGTCTTGTCCACGGCTACCTCCTGTTGTCAACTTTGGAAATCATGTATTGCGAAAATTCAGACAGAATCGTTGCTCTTCCGTTGACTTTAATCGGATAAGATGATCCGTCTTTCATGTGCATCGCGCCGTCTTTTGGCGACAGCACCTGATCCATGTTGACCATGATGCCGCGGTTTATGAGCAGGAATCTTTTATCTTCCTGTAACTTCGTGGAAATATTCTTGAATGATTCAGTTGCGATTATCCGCTGATTATTAGTAAGTGCAAGTTCCGTGTTGTGTCCGCTTGATGATGCGGCTATCACGGAGCGAAGCGGGACGTCGTACTCGGTGCGTGCCGCAAGAACTCTTATCACGGGGTCTCCTGCGCTCAGAACCCTCATGGCTTCATCCAATACCGCGTTCATCTCATCCTGCCTGCATGGTTTGATCAGATAGTCAAACGGATGAATAGGGAATGCATCGAATGCATACTCCCTGGCTGTTGTCTGGAAGACTATCATGAGCTGCGTATCAAGCACGCGGAGCTCTTTTGCAAGCTCTATGCCGTTCATCTCATCCATACAGATGTCGAGGAATACCAAGTCATATTTGCCCTTCGAAAAAGTCGGCAGGAAAGCCTCCGCCGACACAAATGTTTCTAGTGAAAAAGCATCCGAAGACCTCGTCTCAAAGAAATCATTGATGCAGCTTTCGAGATGCTCTCTATCCTGTTTTAAATCATCTACAAGAGCGATTCGTACTTTCATTTTCAACTCCTCATCTGCTATTCAAATTATAGCGATTTTTGAAAAATAATCCACTTTCATGCGTTTTGGATTTTACAACGCGTGGTATAATTATCGGAGCATCATACATATTTACAGGAGCGATAAAACGATGAAGGGTAAGAAAGGGATAAAACTCACATATGTCGGAGTTTGGCACTTCATCAGGCTGACATACAGGTCAGTTCTTTTCGTGTTGCTCCTGATAGGATATATAAGATACAGATTTATAAACGGAACCCCGCTCATTATCGGCATCGAGAAAATACCGGCGATTATCTACGTCACCTGGGCGGTGTTTGTACTCGAGATGATTGCGAGGTTTTTCCCATCGAGATTCGAGAGCCCGGGTTGCCAAAAACAGTTTGCGAGCAACTACATCAAGACGGGCAACACGGATATTGAAATACCGGACAACAACGCGACTTTTCTGGTCGCTCTGGTATGGATAGTGTTCAACGGAATATTCGGTGCGCTTCGCATGGCGGGGATATTCGACGATGGTATCATGATACTCCTATGCAGTGCGTACTCGGTATGCGACATGATTTGCATACTGTTCTTCTGCCCGTTCCAGTCGTGGTTTCTCAAGAACAAATGCTGCGCGGCATGCAGGATATACAATTGGGACTACGCGATGATGTTTACGCCGCTTTTCTTCGTACAGAAGACATACACATGGAGTTTGCTCTTGCTCTCGGTAGCGCTGCTCGTAAAGTGGGAGATCACTTTCTACAGACACCCTGAGAGATTCTCCGAAAACACGAACGCATATCTTAAATGCAGCAACTGCACGGAGAAACTCTGCGGACACAAGAAACAACTTCACAGCCTATGGAAACAGGTGGAGCAATATACAAAGGACAGGATGAAGAAACTGGAGAACTAGCAAATATGAAATTCAGAAAAGCAGATGCAGGGGACATACCTGTAATAGTGGAAATATATGACCGTACTCATGTTGAGGAAGAGGCCGGTAATACGACCGTAGGCTGGAAGAGAGGAATATATCCTACTCAAAAAGTCGCAGAGGACTCAGTTGCAAGAGGAGATATGTACGTAGCCGAAACGGAGGGCAAAGTCGTAGCGACCGGCATCATAAATCAGGAGCAGGTAGATGTGTATGCGGATTGCGACTGGAAGTACAAGGTGCCGGATGATGAAGTCGCAGTACTTCATACGCTGGCTGTGGATCCGGGTGCAAAGGGAAGAGGCATAGGCCCGGGCTTTGTCGGATACTACGAGCAGCTGGCCAAAGAATGGGGCTGCGAGGTTCTCAGGATAGATACGAATGAAACCAATACGGCTGCGAGGACCATGTATAAGAAACTCGGATATATTGAATCGGGAATAGTCCCGACTGTATTCAACGGACTCAAAGACATAAATCTCGTATTGCTCGAGAAGAAACTCTAAATTACAATATAGGATATGGAACAAATAAATCTGTTTGAGAGTGAGAATAGGAATCAGAACCAGCCGCTGGCGGCGAGGATGAGGCCGAGGACTCTTGATGAGTTCGTCGGTCAGCAGCACCTCGTTGGCGAGGGGAAGGTGCTGCGGAATCTCATTGAGCGCGACAGTATAAGCTCGATGATATTCTGGGGGCCGCCGGGAGTGGGAAAGACCACTCTGGCTCAGATCATCGCGGCCCGGACCGACGCACAGTTCATAACATTCAGTGCCGTAACATCCGGCATTAAGGACATCAAGACCGTGATGCAGCAGGCGGATAAGATGACTGCAGTCGGAGCCCGCACTATAGTTTTCGTGGACGAGATTCACAGATTCAATAAAGCACAGCAGGACGCCTTCCTGCCGTTCGTTGAAAAGGGCAGCATCATACTCATAGGTGCCACTACGGAGAATCCTTCGTTTGAGGTCAACGGCGCTTTGCTTTCAAGATGCAAGGTTTTCGTGCTTCAGCAATTGACTCCCGAGGATTTAGAGCAGCTTATAAAAAATGCTATCAAAGATCCGAGGGGCTTCGGCGACCAAGATGTAAAGATGCCGGAAGACGTGATTAGCGCCCTCGCTTCGTTTGCAAACGGAGATGCGAGGACGGCTCTGTCCACGCTTGAGATGATGGTTCTCAATGCCGAGCATGACGGAGATACCATCAATGTTACAAAAGAAGACTTCGAGCAGTGCACATCGAGGAAATCACTGCTCTACGATAAACAGGGAGAAGAGCATTACAACCTCATATCCGCTCTTCATAAATCGATGAGAAATTCGGATGCTGATGCAGCTGTTTACTGGCTGGCTCGCATGCTGGAGTCGGGAGAGGATCCGATGTATATCGCGCGCAGGGTAACGAGATTTGCGGCGGAGGATGTCGGCCTCGCTGACCCGAGAGCTCTCGAGCTCTCGGTTGCGGCATTCCAGGCCTGCCATCTCATCGGAATGCCGGAGTGCAGCGTGCACCTCACCGAGGCCGTCATCTACAACGCCCTCGCACCTAAATCCAACGCGATGGATGTGGCGTACATGGAGGCTGCGCGCGACGCAAACGAACACATTGCCGAGCCGGTGCCTCTTCAGATCAGAAACGCACCGACCAAACTCATGAAGGAACTCGACTACGGTAAAGGCTACATATACGCTCACGATACGGAAGACAAGATAGCGGATATGGAATGTCTGCCTGAAAGCCTCAGGGGAACCGAGTACTACCACCCGGGAGACCAGGGCTTCGAGCCGAGGTTCAAAGAGAGATACGAAGCCATCAAAAAATGGCGCGAGGAGCACAAGAAGAAATAGGGTAGGGATATGGTACGCAGTGAGAAACAAATACCTGCAAGAGATTATGAAACAATAAGGACTTTTATCTTTATGGTTCTGAAAAAAAGCAAAGTCACTCGAAGAAATGAAGTCGAGGCTATGCTTGTCTTTGAGGCGCTTTATAACAACCTAATGGTTCAGGGCATGGATGAGGACACGCCTCTGACGGTCAGAGTCGAGAAGACATTCGGAGAAACCAGAATCAAGATCGACTTCGAAGGTGAACCGGTTTCATATTCCATTGATGACCTTCCGCACAATGTCGAAGGCGCAGTAAT
>JAFREV010000062.1 GCA_017434685.1 Mogibacterium sp. | reverse complement strand
TCGTATCGACCGTAATGGCAAACAAAATCTGCGACGCCAACAAGGTCAAGATGGTGGAGGTCCTCACCGGATTTAAGTTCATCGGCGAGAAGATAAAAGAGATGGACGAGGGCGGAGACGAGCACTTCATCTTCGGCTTCGAGGAGAGCATAGGCTTCCTCGCAGGTACTTATTGCAGAGATAAGGATGCCGTATTTGCGGCTATGATGCTCGCTGAAATCGCCTGCTACTATAAAGCAAACGGTATGAGCATGTACGACGCACTGATGGGCATGTATGAGAGATACGGATACTTCATCGAGAATACCGAGTCCAAGGTGTTCGAAGGCTTCGACTCCGCAGAGAAGAGAGAGGCCGTGATGAGCCGTATCAGAGAGAACGCACCTTCTGAGATCGGCCTTAAGGTTGAGAATATCAAGGACTACCAGGCAGGCGTGCCGGGCTTTACGAAGAGCAACGTGCTTTTCTACGAGCTTTCGGACGGCTGCGCGGTGGCTGTAAGGCCGTCCGGCACTGAGCCGAAGATCAAAACATATGTAATGGCTCAGGGCGCCTCGGAGGCCGAGGCGGAAGCTCGCAGAAAAGCCATCAGAACCGCAGTTGACGCCCTGCTGGAAGGCTAATAAAGGATACGAATGAAGGCTGAAAGAATCCAGACATTAACCGGAATACTCGCCATAGTGTGCGGAGTCCTCGCCCTGTCAGCGGGCAGATGGATTATGGGAGGCATTATCATAATGCTCGCTTTTGGAATGTTCTGGAACAGGGGATTCGGCAACATAAACGAGCGCAGCATATATGAAAACGAGATAGAATCGGATCTTACGATTCCCCAAATCTATGAAAAACTCAAAGACATGGATACACCGCTCGGAAAGGCGTGGATAGGAGAACACAAAGGCTATCCGGGAGAGAGCATCATATTCGGACCGAGCACCTTCAAGGATGTGGTGGTCATATCCCAAAAGGGAAAGAAACTCAATATCAAGCACATAACTCTGCTTGACAATATCGGGCGAGACAGTTCTGAGGAACACAGATTTAAGAACCTCATAAGCACCGACGATGCAAATGTGACATACGAAAACTATTCGAAGTTTGCAGGCTTCAAACTTGCAAGTGTAATGATGATTCGCCACCTCAGAGAGATGCTTGAGGAGATGAACGGGAACTCGAATGCGGAGGTACCGAAAAGTTTGGACGCCTACAATCTCTACTACCACAACTCGAATGAGGGCTGGTTTAAGGATGCTGAGGGAAATAAGGTCCTCCGCGTAGAGAACACATATCATCCTTTCGCTGCGGCTCTGTATAATGCAGATGACGAGCAGATGGCGTCGGTTCATGCAAGGAAACTCAATGCGAGAGGTGAGCCTGTACATTCAGAGGGTTTCGACTTGTATGCAAACGGAGAGCCGTATGCCGAAATACTGCCGATGCAGGAAAAAAGAAAAGAAGGATTTGTCGTAAAGACCGAAGACGGAGAGTTCAAACTCACTCTTTTCCCTGCCTGCAGGAGGGCGAATATCGCATGCAATTACATGATCACTAAGGATGATGAAATAAAGGCTGTAATCGGAGGATCGTCCAAAATTGTTTTTCAGGACGGAGACATCAGCCAGAATGATGAGATTCTTTCGTATGATGACGATTACCTGGTGCTCTATGCTATGCTCGAGATATTCATAATATCCGTGCATGGCAGATTCCTTAAATAGTTGAAATCTTGCCGAATTTAGCAATTCGTAGTACAATATCTCCAAACGCGAAATAATTTATAAGGGGAAATAAAATGAAGAAAATTCTTCTGCCGCTTGAGGAAACAGAACGAAGCCTCAAAGCAGTGCATTTCATAAAAGAGAACTATAAGCCTGAAGAAGCCGAGCTCGTCCTGCTGATGATAGACGAGACGCTGGGATATTCGGTAAAATCCGAGGCCGAGGCAGAGGCTATCAAAGAGATGGAAGCCAAGATAGACGTGATTGCGGAATCCCTCGAGGGATACAAGATCGCAAAGACGGCGGCGGTAGGAAAGGCAGGCGTCAGAATCTGCAGAACCGCCAAGGAAGTCGGAGCGGACCTCGTGGTCATGACCAAGTCTTCCAAGGAGGACATGCTCAACAGCATCGGAAGCGCCACTGAGTATGTAATCAACAATTGCCCTTGCGATGTACTTATAGTATCTGAGGTCGTGAGCGATGCGAACGCATACAGAGGCCTTATCTACAGGACTGCGTCGAGCGTGGTCAATCTCAGAGGACAGCTTGGAGACAAGCAGAGCGAATGTCTGCTTCCGAGCGTCAATCAGGACTGCATCTATCACATCAATGTCACGGTAGGAAAGATCAGATTCTTCCATACGGCATATAATCCGGACACGAGAAACTGGGATCTGCCTCCGATGGAAGGTCAGGAGGTCACGTTGGATATTGCAGCAGGTGAGAGCAAAGACATTCTCGTCAAGGCTGACAGCACAGACGGCAAGGCTGACAGAATCAGAATCGTAAACAGAGATATGAAGAAAGAAGCCGTATTCGAATATAAGATCACGGCAGCGAAATAGTTAATAGTCACACAGGAGGAACATAAAATGAAGAGAATCAAGACTATCACAACAAGAGACATGAAGAAGTCAGTTAAGACAGGCGGATGCGGCGAGTGCCAGACTTCCTGCCAGTCAGCAAGCAAGACATCATGCAGCGTTGCCAATCAGCACTGCGAGCAGCGCAAAGAAAAATAGAAATGCTTTTCGCCGGCGCTGCACAACGCAGCGCCTCTTTTATTATGATACACACCTTCAAATTAAACGATTACAACATAGTAGTTGACGCTGCGAGCGGCTCTGTTCACTCGGTGGACGGGGCGGCTTTTGATGTTATAAAGGCAATTGACGAAGGCCGCGATCCTGCAGAAACCGCCGAAAAGCATAATCTGGGTGAGGCGGAGTTGTCGGAACTTCTGGCAGATATCGAAGAACTCAAGAAGGACGGTCAGCTTTGGTCTGAGGATATATTTGAAGAGGCGGCGTCTGAGATGAAGATAAAGCAGTCCGTGCTTAAGGCTATATGCCTGCATGTGGCTCACGGGTGCAATATGGACTGCGAGTATTGCTTTGCCGGCAAAGGTGACTATTCCGGTAAGAGCGGTATTATGAGTCTCGAGGTCGGAAAGAGAGCTCTTGATTTTCTGGTGGAGAATTCAGGTGAAAGGAAGCATCTTGAAGTGGATTTCTTCGGCGGTGAGCCGCTTATAAATTGGGATGTCTGTAAAGAACTCGTGGCTTATGGCAGGGAGCTCGAAAAGAAATACGATAAGATATTCAATTTCACCCTGACCACCAACGGGGTGCTCATCGATGAAGATGTTATTGAATTTACGAATAAAGAGATGGGCAATGTCGTGCTGAGCCTCGACGGCAGGCGTGAGACTCACGACAGGATGAGGCACAGCAAGACGGGCGAAGGTACATTTGACAACATAATAGATAATTTCAAGGCACTCGTGGACTCGAGGCTTGAGAACGCTGAGCGCTCCAAAGAGTACTATATGCGCGGCACATATACCGCGTATAACAAGGACTTCGCGGCGGACGTGCTGGCCATGGCAGACATGGGATTCAAAGATACATCCATAGAGCCTGTGGTGTCCAATCCGGAGGTCCCGTACGCACTGCATGAAGAGGATTTGCCGGCTCTCAAAGAAGAGTACGAAAAACTCGCACTTGAGATGCTTGAGAGATATAAGAACGGAGAGGACTTTACGTTCTACCACTATATGCTCGATCTCACGGGCGGCCCTTGCATATACAAGAGGGTTGCGGGCTGCGGAGTTGCAACGGAGTACCTTGCCGTCACACCTACGGGAGACCTATACCCGTGTCATCAGTTCGTCGGAGACGACGACATGATAGTCGGCAATATATACGACGGCATCACTCATCCCGAGACGGTTGCGATTTTTTCAAACGGCAACAACGTATATACGAGGGATAAGTGCAAAAACTGCTGGGCGCGCCTTTACTGTGCGGGCGGATGTGCAGCCAATAATTATCACTCGAACGGAGATATAAACAAAGTATATGAATTCGGCTGCGAACTTCACAGAAAGCGCATCGAGTGTGCGCTGATGCTCGAAGTGGCAAAGAGCGAGCTATAGTGATAAAATACATAGGCTATAAACGGAGGGATTATGAGAACTGCAATCCTCGCTTCACAGAATAAGAAAAAGATTAAGGAAATCCGCGCCATACTCGTAAAATACGATATGGATGTTATCACTCGTGACGATGCGGGCCTTCCTAAAGATGATATAGAAGAGACCGGCACAACATTTGAAGAGAATTCTCTCCTCAAAGCCGCCACCATCATGGATATGATTAAGGCGGATCCGGCTCTTTGCGACAAGTACCATGACAGCCCGGTGATAGCGGATGACTCAGGTCTTATGGTGGATGCACTCGGAGGAGATCCGGGTGTCCGCAGCGCACGCTATGCCGGAGAAGAGCACGATTATGATGCAAACAATACCAAACTACTTGCGGAGCTTAAGGACGTTCCTGACGATAAAAGGGCAGCACACTTTGTCACGGTAATTACAATGATTTATCCGGATGGCAGGAAACTCGTCGCAAGAGGTGAGTGCCACGGACATATACCACGCGAGAAGAGAGGCGAAGGCGGATTCGGTTACGATCCGGTGTTTGTTCCGGACGGTTACAATAAATCATTTGCCGAACTTGGGACGGATTTTAAGAATACAATCAGCCACAGAGCGCGTGCTCTTGAAGAACTTGAGAGAATGCTTGAACAATGAGCGATTTTTGGGTAGAGAGCGAAACCGACATTAACGAAACTGAAGAGAAACTTCCGCTTACGTGGGAGCGCTTCAAGAAAATAGGCTTCCATCTGTGGAGGCAATTTGACGACCCGTATTATGCGGGTTTTGCCGCACAGCTCGCCTATTTCTTTTTAATGTCTGCGATCCCTATGCTAATCGTGCTGACGCAGGTCCTCGGTGTCTTCGATATCTCTATGGACTTCATCAGAGAGTGGCTCGAGATGCACCTCTCAAGCGAGATGAGTACTTTCTTAAAGGGCATATTCAGCGCCTCGTCTGCGGCCCTGCCGAACACCCTACTGATTGTACTCGCACTCTGGTCAAGTTCATCACTTGCATTTTCTCTTTCCAGGCTCACCACGTATACACTGAGTTACGGAAAATACAGATATAACTTTTTCACCGAGCGTGTCAAAGCGATACCCATGGCTATCATCACGATACTCGTCGTAGCCGTATCGATGATCGTATATGTATACGGCGAACTCATAGCCAAAAGAGTGTTTAAGAACGAGTTTGTAATGAGGATGATTTCCGACCTCAGGACTCCTATTATGGGACTGCTGTTTTTCGTGCTGATAGTCTCCGTATTCTATATACTCCCGAGGATAAGAGTGCCTATTATGGCCATTATGCCGGGAGCCTTTGTGGCAACCATCGGTATCTTGATCGTCACGTGGATATACTCTCTGTATATTTCCAGGGCGACCAATTACAACTTCCTGTACGGAGCGTTCTCCAACATCGTAGCGATGATGCTTTGGTTTTACCTGATAAGTTGGGTGCTATGCATAGGTATGATGTTCAATAAATCCTGGGATATCATACTCAGGAGGGGCAGGCTCACACCGGCCAAGATCAGAGAATATATAATGAAACAGTACGGTTCAAAGGGAGAAGAGATGTTCAACAGGCTCATCATCGGCGAGTACGATATGACTGACAGAACTCTTGACAGCTTGGCGGTTCGTATGTCAGGAAATTCGATCCGGGCTATCAGGAAAAGAGAGAGCGCGAGATATTTGAACTCAAGCAGGAGAGAAGGGTACGAAATAGAGTAGAGAGAGAAGTCGAAGCCAGAATGGATATTGCGGAGAAACGAAATGACAATAATATCAAATAGAAAGAAACTCCTGTTTATCATGAATCCGAAGTCAGGCGTCATGCTGGCTCCTAAATACATGTCGGAGATCATCACCGGCTTTTCGAAGTCGGGTTATCTCAGCAATGTTCTGATGACAGAGGCCAAGGGCGATGCGAGGGCTTTTGCTTCCGAGTATGCGAAGGATGCTGACCTGGTCGTAGTCTCGGGCGGAGACGGCACTTTCAACGAAGTGGTGGACGGGCTTTTGGCCGCGGGACTTAAGACACCGATAGGATACATTCCGTCGGGTTCCACGAACGACTTTGCGGGATCGCTCGGCCTTCCTAAAAACATTTTCGAGTGCGTAAATACAATAATAACCGGCAAACCCGTGCCGGTGGATATAGGAAGTTTCAACGGGAGGTATTTCAGCTATGTGGCGAGTTTCGGAGCATTCACTTCCGCGACCTACTCTGTCCCGCAAAACCTAAAAAACATATTCGGCCACGCCGCGTATGTGATGGGCGGGATTAAGGAAATAACAGAGCTGAAACCTATTCACGCCAAGTTCACTTCGGATAAAGACACGAGCCATGCCAGGGTCTACGAGGGGGATTATGTAATAGGCGCGGTATGCAATTCCAGATCCATCGGAGGAATACTTCACCTCGAAAACCTCGGAGTGGATATGAGCGACGGGCAGATGGAGGTTCTCCTGATTAAAATGCCTAAGGATATAATCCAACTGAGTGAAACCGCAGTCAGCATGCTCGGCGGAACTTTCCTGTCAAACCAGATTGAGAGCTTTACCACATCCAGTCTGGAGGTTGAAATAGAAAACGACATACATTGGACTTTGGACGGTGAGTACGAGGAGGGCAGTTCTTCCTGCGAGATCAAGATATTTCCGTCTGCGATTCAGGTTATAAAATAGAAAGGGACCAAAATGTTAGTAAAATATATAGGGCATTCATGCTTCAAAATAAGAGATAACGAAACAGGCTACTCCATAGTTATTGACCCATATAAAAATGGTTCTGTGCAGGGTTATCATGATGTGGTCGATACCGCCTGCGAGGTTCTTTGCTCTCACGAGCATGATGACCATCACGGTGTGGAGTGCATCAAGATTGAGCCTAAAGATGTGAGCCCTTTCGAGGTGACATGGGTAGACAGCTTCCATGATCCGGAACAGGGAAAACTCAGGGGCCCGATTAAGATACATATAATAAAGCATAAAGTCACGGGCGAAAAACTCGTGCACTACGGAGATGTGGGAGAAACTTTGGACGACCTTCTGAGAGAAGAGAATCTCGTCAGACTCAAAGATGCGGACATAGCTCTCGTTCCATGCGGCGGAGTATATACGCTCAACAGATACCAGGCGCTTGAACTCATCGAGAGGACAAATCCGAAGCTCGTGATTCCGATGCACTTCAGATCGGAGAGGCTGGGCTTTGACTTCCCGCACATCGACAGCATAGAGATGTTCATGGATGCTGCTGTTGAAAAGGGCATCAGGGCAAACGTCGGCCAGGTTTGTTTCGTAGATAATACACAAAAAAATTTAAATTGTGATATACTCGCGCTTAGGCCGCAAAACATCTAAACAAAAATAGTAAACATAATTACGGCATAAAAAATCTATATATACAATCAAGGAG
>JAFREV010000061.1 GCA_017434685.1 Mogibacterium sp. | reverse complement strand
GCGATGAAAAGAGAAAACTCATAAGAGAGGATGACGCGATAGCTTTATGCCGTGAGAGAAAAGGAGAATTGTTTCTGAAGGCTTCAATCGATACCTCTTGCGGAAAGGGAATCACCGTATTCACACCTTCCGATTGTTCCGAAGAAGATATAAGGAAACTGTTTCGCGGAGGAGGTGCAAATTTCATCATTCAGGAACGTATCAGGCAGCATTCGGACCTGGCGAAGCTAAACCCGACCTCGGACGTCACGATACGCGTCCTTTCGCTCCTGATGGATAATAAGGTGTACATAGAAAGTGCAGGCCTTCGCGTAAGCGCTCCCGGAACATCTTTCGTGACCAGCAAGGACGGAGGCTTTTACACTGTAATACTTGAGGACGGGAAAATGAATCAAAAGGTGTATTCCGATCTCGGTAAATGGTACGATAACGGAAAGGGCGTTTTCGATGACAGTTTCAGAGTTCCTTCCATATACAGGGTGTACGATGAAGTGCGGCGTATTCATCCGAGAGTCGGTCATTTCAGATGCATCGGATGGGACTTTACCATCGATGAAAACGGAGATCCTGTAATGTTTGAATTCAATGCGTTCCCGGGACTTAATATCCCGCAGATAACAAGCTGCAGACCGGTTTTCAATGACAGGACCGAATGGATTTTGGAGGATTATTTCTCCCGCCGCAGCTGGGCGGAAAACCACCGCCAAGACGCTTTAATACAGTAGTAAGGAAAACGATATGGAATTTTTTAAGAAGACACATTTTACAAATCGAATTATCTGGATAAGTTTGGTCTTTATAGTTTGGTATATATTATTGGGATCCATGCTGATTCTTCCTTTCGATAAGCATGTAACCGGCAGGACTACGGACATTCCGGACTTGCATTTCGTGCTGGATATGTACACATGCACCATAATAACCGTAATAACTTTTGTGCTGCTCTGCCTTCTTAAGAAGAATAGAGACATCGGCAAATCTATGCTGCCAAACAAAGAGACAGGTTCGTGGAGAATGCTCTGGTTCGGACTCCTTCTGGGATTCCTCACGAACTTCTTCTGTATACTGTGTGCGCTGATTCACGGAGATATCAAATTAGTATTAGATTTCGCGCCAAGCGGCATACCACTCATGATCTTCGCGCTCATATCGGTATTCATCCAGAGCAGCTCCGAAGAGATATGGTGCAGAGGCTTTATGTACGAAAGAATCAATGTGCACTATCCGCTTTGGGTGGCAATTGTAGTTAACGGATCTTTCTTCGGACTTCTACACGCAACTAATCCGGGAATATCTGCTATAGCTATGACGGGCCTTATCATCACAGGTCTCTCGTACTCGCTACTCCGCTGGTACTCCGGCAGCATATGGACATGCATGGGCATACACACGATGTGGAACTTCACTCAGAACTTAATATTCGGCCTGCCAAACAGCGGCCTTGTATCCGAGACATCAATATTCCACCTCGATGCGGCAAACGGAATCAGCAACCTCATATACGATTTCGACTTCGGAGTCGAGGGCGCTCTGCCGGCACTCTTCATAGACGCTTCTCTTGGCGTCATTATCCTGATTATGGCCAAGAAAAACGGCAGGCTCGACGAACTCAAGATGACTAAAGAAAAGACCGCGGAACTCACGGGATACGCACCGGCTGAAGTCCGCTACCCGATTAAGAAAGACAAAACGGTCGTTATTGAGGAGTACTAGACGCCGAAGGTTTGTGATGATTGCATGAATCAATCTTCACACAGAAAAGGTTGAAAAAAACTAAAAGCTCGTTATAATCGAGCCATCTATATACAGATTAACGGAGAGGGCCTCTCCGCTTTTTTTATGCGATAATAAGAATGCAAAATGCAATACAAAAAGTGTTGCAATTTTTAATCGGCACTGATATTATAAGGAGGTATAATAATGACATTTGAATGGGATGTTGAAAAAGAACGAGACAATATTCAAAAGCACAAATTGTCTTTTGAAATGGCGACTCTTGTGTTTCTGGATTCCGAAAGAATTGAAATCTACGATGATTCCCATAGTGTAGATGAAGAGAGGTACATAACAATAGGACGTCTTTGGGGAACGATGGTGATTATAACTGTTGTTTACACTGAAAGAGAAGAAGACATCAGAATTATTTCAGCAAGGAAATCGACAACGAGAGAGCGAGGTGAATACTATGGCCGTTAAGAAAAAAATAGATCCGAAAAACCCTCCAACGCTTACAGAGGAACAACTGAAGCTGCTTAAAGAGTTGGAAAGAACATCGATTGTTTTTGATGAGGACAATCCACCTCTTTCTGATGAGCAGCTCAGCAAGTTTAAAAAGGTATCAGAAATTAACAGGGCTAAACGCAATAAACAGACAGTAACTCTTCGCCTGTCTCCAAGAGCGTTGAATAAGGCTAAAGCTCTAGGCAAAGGATATACCAGTGTGTTGAGCAGAATCTTGGAAGAGGCTTTGGAGGACAATGAACTGATAGAAAAATATTTATAATGAGCAACTATTGCTTACTGGGCGCTCTCGCAGGAGGGCGTTTTTTGGTGCGGTAAAGGTGTATAATATAAGTGTCGCACGAGTGCCGCACGAGACAGTAAAAATGTCGCATGAGAGGCGACCTTTGGCCCGAGCCTACTTGCTATTATGAGCTTGCAAACAGTTCAGAGAAGCAAGGAGGTAAGAAAATGGCTAAGGAAAAAGAGAGAAACGAAAGAAACACAAAGGGAAATAAAACAAAAGAGAACAACACAAAAGAAAGAAACAAACTGGAAGTGGTATTCATACTCGACAGAAGCGGCTCAATGGGAGGCCTCGAGGCTGACACTATAGGCGGCTTCAACTCGATGCTCGAAAAGCAAAAGAAAGAAGGCGGAGACATCATCTGGTCCACAGTGCTCTTCGATCACATATCCGAAGTGGTGCACGACAGAGTGGATGTAGATAAGGTCAGCGAACTCGACGAGGAGACATACTATGTAAGAGGCTGTACGGCCCTGCTCGACGCAGTCGGAGGCGCAATCCACCACATCGGCAACGTCCACAAATACGCCAGAGAAGAGGACAGACCGGACAAGACGCTCTTTGTAATCACGACGGACGGCATGGAAAACGCCAGCGTCATCTACGATTACAAGAAAGTCAAACAAATGATAAGCCGTCAGACCGAGCGCTACGGATGGGAATTCATTTTCCTCGGCGCCAACATCGATGCGGCGGAAGTCGCCGGAAGGATGGGTATCAGAAAAGAGCGAGCTGCACGTTTCCATAACGATGACGTCGGTATAGCAGGTAATTTCGCAGCAATGTCAGATGTAATGATGGAATACAGTTTCACGGGTGCAATAGCAGATGCATCGCTCGACTGCATCAGAAAAGACTACAAAGGCAGAAAGAAGAGAAAGTAGGAGATAAATGGCATTACAGATCATACGCAACAACATCGTTAATGTAGAGGCAGACGCCATAGTCAACACGGCCAACCCGATGGTCGCAGTCGGCCGCGGCGTCGACTCCGCCATATATGAGGCGGCAGGTCGGGACAAACTCCTTAGGGCCAGAGCCGCCATAGGAGTGATGAAGACCGGTGAAGTCGCAAGCACGCCCGCGTTTGATCTTAATGCCAAATACATTATCCACGCAATAGGACCGGCCTGGATGGGCGGAGACCACGGAGAGAGGGAGGCCGTAGCCGCATGCTACAGCAAGTCCCTGGCTCTTGCGGATGAACTTAAATGCGAATCCATAGCGTTCCCGCTCATGGCCACAGGCACATACGGCTTTCCGAAGGACGAGGCACTTCAGATAGCAATCAGGGAGATAAGCTCATTCCTCCTCGCACACGAGATGGAGGTCTTCTAGGTCGTCTACGACAAAGAGTCATTTGAGGTGTCCGGCAAACTCTTCTCGGGTATTAAGTCTTATCTCGAAGAAGATGAGGTGCTGTTTGCCGGATCGGCGCTTGAATCAGTTGAGATTGCTGATTTCGATAACTCTTTGCCGAACATGAGCAGAATTCCGGAATATGAGGACCGCGCTCATAATGAAGAGGATTCACCTCTGAACGAGACTCGAAGCAAGAGACGTATCTTTGGCAACAGAATCGGTCAGGTAGAGGAACTTCACGCAGATTTGATGC
>JAFREV010000060.1 GCA_017434685.1 Mogibacterium sp. | reverse complement strand
GGTGTGCACGCACGCAAACAGTATTACTTCATCTATGTCAGAGAAGTATCTGTAGATCAGGGCACTGTTAATATCGATACTCTGAGCGAGAGTTCTCGCAGAAACAGAGGATATGCCGGTCTTTCTGATCATATCCATGGCAGCGTTGATGATGCTGACTCTGTTGGCATTTACAATCTCTTGTGGCATAGCCGGCCTGGCCATATTTGCGCACTCCTTTACTGCTGAATTTAGTGTTATAGATTTCTTCTATACGCAAATATAACAGAAGACATAAGGATATTTCAATAATTCGTTAAACGCGTTAAAAAAATACTTTACAATACAATAGATAAAAACTATAATCGAATTATCAAAACGCGTTTAAAAAACGATTTTGGGATATTAGCTTTTGCACTGTTAGCACATTTCAGCAAGAAAGGAGTACGCAAATGAAACTCAAGATAGGCAACATTCCCGTAAAGGATGTAGTGCTCGGCAGCAAAGATGAGTTTAAGGATGGCGTTCTTACCATCAATAAGCAAGCAGCTGTTGATTACCTTATGGAGCTCGATGATCATATCACAAGTCTCGATATCGTTATCGCACATCCGGGAGACGACACAAGAATCGTGCCTGTAATCGAAACAATCGAGCCTAGATGCCGCGTTGACGGACGTACGCTCTTCCCGGGAGTTACCGATGATGTAGTTCCTGCAGGAGACGGCGAACTCAAAGCACTCAAGGGCACATGCGTTACAGTCGTAGGCGGAACCTGGGGTTCCTTCGGCGACGGAGTAATCGACATGGGCGGTGAAGGCGCTAAGCACACTTATTGGTCCAAGCTCATTAACATCTGCCTCGTAGGAGAGACTGACGAGGAATTTGAACGTCATGAGCAGCAGAAAATGAACCACGCTCTCAGATGGGCAGGTCACAGATTTGCCGAGTATCTCGGAAAAATCGCTGCTGACGTAGAGCCATCGGAATTTGAAGAATTTGAATTTGAGCCTGTAGCAGACAGAGCTAAGAAGAACAACGGACTTCCAAACGTTGCCCTCGTTATGCAGCCACAGTCCCAGATGGAGGCTCTCGGCTACAATGACCTTTGGTACGGATGGGATATGAACAAGTATCTGCCTACATTCGTAAGCCCAACAGAGGTTCTCGACGGAGCTATGATCTCCGGATCATTCATGCCGTCAGGAGCTAAGTGGTCAACTTATGAAATGCAGAACTTCCCGACAATTAAGGAACTCTTCGCAGAAGACGGAAAGAGCCTTAACTTCGTCGGAGTTATCATGTCGATGCTCAACGTAGCACTCGACCAGAAGGAAAGAGCAGCCATCATGGTCAGAAATATGGCTCTCAACCTCGGCGTACAGTACGCAATCGTAACAGAAGAAGGTTACGGCAACCCTGATGCAGACTACGCACGCTGCCAGATCATCCTCGAGGATGCAGGCATCCCTGTAGTAGGTATCTCCAACGAGTGTACAGGACGTGACGGTTTCTCACAGCCGCTCGTAACACTCGATGCAAAGATGAATGCTCTCGTTTCCACAGGAAACATCTCCGAGCTTTCCGACCTTCCTGCATGTAAGACAGTTATCGGCTGCCTTGAGGCCATGAACAGAGACGGAATGTCCGGAAGCTGGGGATATGATGAGAAGCTCGGCAAGTCCGCAAGAGACGACGGCTCCATCATCATGGAAGACAACAACTGGTTCTGCGGAGACCACATCAGCGGATTCTCTGTAAAGACAATGAGAGAGTTCTAGGAAGGGGGCAGTGACATGAAAAAAGTAATTTGTTACGTAAACCAGTTCTTCGGCGGAATCGGCGGAGAAGACAAGGCTGATCAGGAGCCTTATATCGTAGAGGGTGTTGTAGGTCCTACAATGGCCATCAACGGTGCTCTCAAGGATGCAGAAGTAACCCATACAGTAGTATGCGGAGACAACTTCATGGGATCCAACACAGAAGAAGCCGTTTCGAGAATCATGGAATTCCTCGAAGGCAAAGAAATGGATCTCTTCATCGCAGGCCCTGCATTCCAGGCAGGTCGTTACGGAGTAGCTTGCGGTACTATCTGCAAGGCTGTTAAGGAGAAACTCGGAGTTCCTGTACTCACATCGATGAATGAGGAAAACCCGGGAGTAGAGATGTTCAAAAAAGACGTAATCATCTTCAAGGGCGGCACAGGTGCTGTCAAGATGAGACAGGACGTCAAAGCACTCACAGACTTCGCTAACAGAATCATCGCAGGTGAGCCTAACAGAGGCTGCGCAGAGGAAGGTTACTTCGAAAGAGGATGCAGACACGAAGTATTCCTCGAGGATATCAGAGAAAACACAGCTGCATATCGTGGCGTACAGATGCTCAAAAAGAAAATGGCAGGTGAGCCATATCAGACAGAGCTCGTAATTCCTGAGAAGGATCTCGTACCTATTGCACCGGCTGTAGATCTGAAGGATGCCGTAGTTGCACTCGTAACTACTTCCGGAGCAGTTCCTGTGGACAATCCGGACAGAATTCAGTCCGCATCAGCCACAAGATGGGGCAGATACGATATCAGCGGAATGGACAGCCTTGAGGCAGGCGTCTTCAAGACAATCCATGCCGGATATGATCCAGCTGCAGGTAATGCAGACCCTAACGTACTCGTACCTCTCGATGCAGTAAGAGCATATGAGAAGGAAGGCAAGTTCAAGAGACTGCACAACTGGTTCTACACAACAGTAGGAACAGGAACAACAGAAGCTGAAGCTACAAGAATGGCAGAGGAAATGATTCCTTATCTCCAAGAAGACGGAGTGAACGCAATCATCCTCGGATCTACCTGAGGAACCTGTACTCGTTGCGGCGCAACGATGGTTAAGGCTCTTGAGAGAGCAGGCTTCACAATTGTACATATGTGCAACCTCATCCCGGTATCGACCACAGTAGGAGCTAACAGAATCGTACCTACAATCTCGATTCCGTATCCGCTCGGAGATCCGAACACACCGAAGGAAGAGCAGTGGAAACTGCGTTATCACAGAGTAGGTGTTGCACTTGACGCACTTGCTACAGACGTAGACGAGCAGACAGTATTCAAAGTAAAGATCTAAGAGAGGAGATAACCATGAAAGAGACAAAACACAATTTGGTGTTCATAGTCTCCGTGGTACTGACGCTTGCTATATGCCTTTGGGGCATCATATTGCCGGATTCATTCGGCATTGCGGCAAGCGGGAGCATGAACTTCCTGACGACTAATTTCGGATGGTTCTATGCACTTGCGATGACTGCGTTCGTGGTCTTCTGCATCTGGATCGGATTCTTCAGTAAATATAAAGGCGTGAAGCTCGGTCCGGACGATTCAGAACCTGAATACAGTGATCTTACGTGGTTCGCGATGCTGTTCTCTGCCGGAATGGGAGTAGGACTCGTATTCTGGGGAGTTGCAGAACCCCTCAACTACTACCTCGCTCCGATAGGAGGCCTTGAGGCAGCATCCGGCGAAGCCATGAGAATGGCGTTTACCAAATCATTCCTGCACTGGGGAGTGCATCCATGGGCAAATTATTCAGTACTGGCCCTCGCACTTGCTTATATGCAGTTCAGGAAGGGTAAACCTGCTCTGGTTAGTTCAGTCTTCATACCGCTTCTCGGAGAGGAGCGAGTAAACGGATGGCTGGGCAAGCTCATAGATATACTCGCGATATTCGCCACAGCCGGCGGAGTTGCCACGTCCCTCGGACTTGGAGTACTTCAGATCAATTCGGGCATGAATTTCCTGGCGGGAATTCCTGAGACTCACATGGTCCAGCTCATACTGATCGTAGTGCTCGGAGTAATCTACACCATCACGGCTGTAATGGGCGTAGAGAAGGGTATAAGCAAGGTCTGCGATCTGAATATCAGAATCGCAATAGGCGTAATGATATTGCTCTTCATAGTAGGTCCGACGGTTCCTATCCTCAACAATCTCGTTGAAGGACTCGGAGCATATGTTTCCGGCATCGTATCCAACACCTTCCAGGTAGGAGCGTTCGGAGATGCTGACTGGTACAAATCGTGGACTACATTCTACTGGGCTTGGTGGATTGCATGGGCACCATTTACGGGATCGTTCATCGCCAGAATATCCAAGGGCAGAACTATAGGTCAGTTCGTCAAGGGTGTAATGTTCATACCGGCAGGGTTCTCGATAATATGGTTTGCCATTTACGGAACCCTCGGAATGAAAGTAGATCTTGCAATCATCAAAGATGCGGTATCCTCCACATCGACGGCACTTTTCCTTGTGCTCAAGGAGTATCCGCTCGGCATGATTATATCGGTAGTGATGTTCGTACTCATCTGCACATTCTTCATCACATCGGCTAACTCAGCCACATATGTGCTCGGAATGTACAGTGAGAAGGGAACTCTCGACCCGAGCAATAAAACAAAGATTGCCTGGGGCGTCCTGATGGCGGGGCTTGCAGCAGCCATGATGCTCGGATCCGGCGAGGGACTGACAATGCTTCAGACACTGTCGATAGTCGCAGCCTTCCCGTTCGCATTCATAATGGTCATATCAATGGCCGCACTTGTGAAAGCGCTCAAAAATGAAGGGAAAGAGTAGGCGGCAAAAATGGTTATTAGGGGCAAGCCTTGCGCTTATGTTCCCGATAATAGAGAAGCGGTGTTCAATATAGAAATTATGAATACCGCATCAAAAAAACATCCTAATAGGTTATAATTTCGAAAGGAGAAAGAGATGGCTATTCTGAAAGGAAAGAAAGCTATTGTCATCGGAGACCGTGATGGTATTCCGGGTCCGGC
>JAFREV010000059.1 GCA_017434685.1 Mogibacterium sp. | reverse complement strand
TTCTCATAACTCATTCCAAATTACCTAAAAACAAACATTTCGCTTGTTTAATCATAACACGGATTCGATATTATAAAAACGCTAAATTATAAATGGTCCTATTTCCTTTTTCTAATCCAAATAGGAACAATTCTTTTTCGCTCTACTAACAACAATTGTTCCTATTTCCTTCATTTCTTTCGAATAGGACCATTTTGAGTGCTCAAAAAGAATAAAAATTGGTCCTATTCTCAACTATAGATTCAAATAGGACCATTTCTCTATTTCTGTTACTCTATTTTCTGGTCCTGATTAGCAAAGAATAGTCAATAAGGGCCAATTCTGGATAAAAGTAATCTTTAATTATTCTTTTACGGTGTTATTTTCGTTCACAGCGAGGATGCTACTACATCATGCCCATTCCCGGGGCACCACCTGCCGGCATTGGAGGTTCAGGCTCCTTGATCTGTGTGATGCCTGCCTCTGTTGTAAGGAGCATTCCTGCTACCGATCCGGCGTTCTGTAGTGCGGATCTTGTAACCTTTACAGGGTCTACGATTCCGGCTTTGATCATATCTTCGTACTCTTCGTTTGCGGCATTGAATCCGATGTCGCCCTTTGCATCCTTGACTGCTGCGACTACTACGCTTCCGTCAAATCCTGCATTTGCTGCAATCTGTCTTACAGGCTCCTCGAGGGCGCGCTCTACGATGCGAGCACCTGTCTTAATATCGCCTTCCTGTTTCTCGGCATATTTCTTAACGGCCTCGATTGCTCTGATGAGCGATACGCCGCCGCCGGCAACTATGCCTTCCTCAACGGCAGCCTTTGTGGCGTTGAGGGCATCCTCGAGTCTGAGTTTCTTCTCTTTGAGCTCGGTCTCGGATGCGGCGCCGGCATTGATTACGGCTACGCCGCCTGCGAGTTTAGCGAGTCTCTCCTGAAGTTTTTCTTTATCGAAGTCTGAAGTGCTCTCTTCGAGTTCTGCCTTGATCTGTCCGATTCTGGCTTCTAGTTCAGCCTTCTCACCTGCACCGTTTACGATTACGGTATTCTCTTTATTAACCTTGACTGTCTCGGCCTGACCAAGCATATCGATTGTTGCTTCTTTGAGTTCGTATCCGAGTTCCTCGGAGATTACAACTCCGCCTGTGAGAACTGCGATGTCCTCCATCATGGCTTTACGTCTGTCTCCGAATCCCGGTGCCTTAACTGCAACTACATCGAGTGTTCCTCTGAGTTTGTTGAGGATGAGTGTTGCGAGGGCTTCTCCGTCTACGTCCTCAGCTACGATGAGGAGGCTTGCGCCTGCCTTCATGATAGTCTCGAGCAGCGGAATGATATCCTGAATGTTGCTGATTTTCTTATCTGTGAGCAGGATGTACGGCTTGCTCATTACGGCTTCCATCTTTTCGTTGTTGGCCATATATGGGGAGAGGTATCCTCTGTCGAACTGCATACCCTCTACGATGTCGAGAGTTGTTCCGAGAGTCTTGGACTCCTCAACTGTGATAACGCCGTCCTTACCGACTTTTTCCATAGCTTCGGCTATGAGTTCACCGATCTCTGTATCGTTTGCGGATACGGATGCAACCTGAGCGATGGATGCCTTGTCATCTACCTGCTTTGCTTCACCCTTGAGGTACTCAACTGCTGCATCAACTGCTTCGTAGATTCCCTTTTTGAGAATCATAGGATTGGCTCCTGCTGTTACATTCTTGAAGCCTTCTCTGATGATGCTCTGTGCGAGAAGAGTCGCTGTTGTGGTACCGTCGCCTGCCACGTCGTTTGTCTTTGTGGCAACTTCCTTAACGAGCTGTGCGCCCATATTCTCTACCTGGTCCTCGAGCTCGATCTCTCTTGCGATGGATACTCCGTCGTTTGTAATCAGCGGCGATCCGAATGATCTTTCGATCAGTACGTTACGGCCCTTAGGACCGAGTGTAATCTTTACTGTGTCTGCGAGTTTGTCTACTCCTGCGAGAAGTTTTCTTCTTGAATCCTCGCCATAGAATAATTCTTTAGCCATTGTTATATCCTCCTTAGTATCCTCGGCTTACTCAATTGTAGCGAGGATGTCTTTTTGATTTATGATCGTATACTCGGTGCCTTTGTACTTGAGCTCTGATCCGCCGTATTTGCTGAATACAACGATGTCACCTACCTTGAGTTCCATAGGCTCATCTTTTGTGCCCGGGCCTACAGCGAGAACTTCTGCCTGCTGTGGTTTTTCCTTAGCACTGCCGGAGAGCAGAAGACCTGCTTCTGTCTTTTCTTCGGCTTCCATTTTCTTGATAACTACTCTTGCTCCGAGTGGTCTGATTCCAATGCTCATTTTATGCCTCCTGATTATTTTTATCTGTTAGCACTCTTATCAATAGAGTGCCAAATCACCAAAACCTATTGTACTCGCACCTGCAGACTATGTCAACACTTTGAAAGTGAAGAAATTGACATATTACAGGCTCTTTCTAAAGCCCCTTATCTCTGTAATAGTAGAAGAGATACTGCTGGGCGTAACCGGCGTATTTACCGAACTTTTCATACGCTGTTTTGTACATCCCCTGAACATCTTTGCCACTGATGTCGTACATATCCGTCATAATATGTTTGACCCATGTGTCTATAGGAAAAGCCTCCACATCTCGCAGTCCGAAGAGCATTATGCAGTTGGCAACCTTTGGGCCTATGCCGTGCATATTCAGAAGTTCCTCCCTCGTGCACGGACTGCCCTTTTCAAGATAACAGCGTGCACTTTCCTTTATATATGCCGATCTGTATCCGAGTTTCAATGCTGCAAGATCATCTTCACTCGCATCCGCCAAAGCCTTCGGTGTAGGAAAAGCATACAGCGTTTTGCCGTCTTCGTTTCCGATCTCTTCGCCGTAGCGTTCGCAGAGGGACTCGATGTTCTTTCTGATGCGAGGGATGTTGTTATTCTGAGAGATTATGAATGAGATAATCGTCTCAAAGAGATCCTGGTTAAGTATCCTGATGCCGTAGCCGTATTCCGTTGCGTCTTTCAGTTTAGGTTCATTTTTTACCAGCGTTTCTTTTATCTCACCGTAATCAGTTCCGAGGTCGAAGTAGTCATGCCAAAATTCGCGGCTTCCCCCGCTCGTCTCTATACTGAGTCTG
Organism: Mogibacterium sp.; assembly: GCA_017434685.1. Lineage (GTDB taxonomy): Bacteria > Bacillota > Clostridia > Peptostreptococcales > Anaerovoracaceae > Crickella. The sequence continues at coordinate 2,118 of JAFREV010000059.1, read as the reverse complement.
CCGTTATCGAAACCGACCCTGGCGGTATAAGCGCCGGCAAAGCCTGTGTATACGTCAGCAACTATACCGGCTTGTCCATTCGGCTCGCCTTCTTTGCGCTTTTCCGGAACCCACCTGAAAACCTGCCCGCATTCAAATATGTGGACAGGTTCAAAATCTCTGATATTATCAAATTCAATCTTTTCTTTATATATCATGTGCTTTACTGATCACAAAATTCTTTAGGTTTTAGATTATTGTCCGTGAAGTTTGCTCGAGATGAGGTCGGCATGGTCATCTGCAATATCGCTTATCCTTACGTTTACATTGTCTATGGTAAATGCAGTCATCCTTGACAATGTCTCGTGTACATCTCTTTGGAAATCCATGCAGCTGTCAATCGCGGCAGGATCTTTTAGCACTCTCACATCTATGGTAACTGACATGTTGAGCTGCCTGCCGTTACTCATCCTGTCTACAACCATGAGGCTGCCCTCGTACTTTGAAGCAGTGATGTTGATTATGTCCCTTATGACCTGTTCGCTTATCTCGAAATTGCCCGAGTAACTGAACGTAGGTCTTACAACTGTTCGCTCATCAGACGGGCCGGCGTCTTTCGGTTTCTCCGGTCGAGGCGTGTCGAGTGATGTGCCGCGAGCCCTGTCCCTAAAGAGTTTAATAGGATTCATGAAGTAGCCGGCAAAGTCGCGCCTGAGCTGCCCCAGTGGCGCAGGGATTACATGCTCGCCCTCGTCGATTCTGTAGTGAGCTGCGAGTTTCCTGTCCTCTTCTGTGCTTACATCCTCTATGTATATCCTTTCCGAAGGCTTGTCGATTCCGAGCTGATCTGCAATAATATCCGTCATCCTGTCAGATGTGCCTATTATCATTATGACGTTAGGCTTATGCTCCTCGATTGCAGCCACAACTGCGTCCCTTTGCTCTTGCACATTAAAAAGAGCAGCCCTCATTGCAGCGGCTTTTGTCGCGCACTTCTTTGCGGAAGTTCCTGCGACAATCTGACCTTTGTATATCAGAAGGCCGTCATCTATTATGGCATCGAAGCGTTTTCGCTGAGCCAGTGCGGTTGCCTGATAGCTTTTTCCTGTGCCGCTTTTACCTGTAAAAGATACTGTTTTCATTTCGGTTCTACATTTCTAATTCCTATCAAAACCGTTGGAATTAAAGGGGTTCAGAGTTTTCAAAATTTTGTTTTTTGTGTTTACAAAGTAAAATCTTAATGCTATACTTCGCTTGTAGATATTATATCTTAAGAAGGAGGTAATATTATGGCATATAAGATTTCTGAAGATTGCATCGCTTGTGGCGTTTGCGCAGAAGGCTGCCCTGTTGAGGCTATTAAAGAGGGAACACCTTATACAATCGACGAAGATGCTTGCATCGATTGCGGTGCTTGCGCAGCTAACTGCCCTGTAGGCGCACCTGCTGAGGCATAGTTAATTGCAATAATGCATTATCTAAAATCCCGTAGCCAGGCTACGGGATTTTTATTGTTCATTCGTAATTTGCAATTACTTTCCGTACTCCTCGGCCTTGCTCTTAATCATAAATGACAGAGCGTGCAAGCTGTCCGAAAGATGGACGGACTCAAGTGCGACCTCGTTCGGTACTTCGATATCTATAGGTGCGAAGTTCCAGATTCCTTTCACTCCGCCTGCCACGAGACTGTCAGCAACGGACTGAGCGCTTTCTCTGTTTACGCAGATGACGCCTATGTCAATCTTTTCATCTCTGACATAGTCCTCGAGTTTGGCCACATCCATTACTTCAACGTCATTGAATTTCTTTCCGATAATATCCGGGTTGGCATCGAAAAGCCCTATGATATTAAAGCCTATCTTATAGTAATAGGTGTAGTTTGTGATGGCCTGTCCGAGATTACCCACACCGATAACAACGGTCTTATATTCTCTGTCGAGACCGAGTATATGGTTAATCTCTTTATACAGATTGTCTACTTCGTATCCGTATCCCTGTTGTCCGAATTCCCCGAATGTATTGAGATCCTGTCTGATCTGTGAAGCTGTGTATCCGATGAGTTCCGAAAGCTCACTCGACGAAACTTTCTTTATGCCTTTTGTCTGCAGATAACCGAGGTATCTTCTGTATCTCGGGAGT
>JAFREV010000058.1 GCA_017434685.1 Mogibacterium sp. | reverse complement strand
CTCTTGAATGTGTAGCCCGAGGAGCCCTCTTCCCTCTTGTGATGCTCGATTTCCACCATTCCTATGTTGTGTGTCACCCTGTAGAAAATCGCATCCACGTAAGGGTTGAATGTGTTGTATTTGATTACTTCGTCGTTGACCGCCTTGGTAATGATCCAGAAATTGCTCGACTCTATCTCTTTAGGCCTTTCGAGCATAACCCTGGATGTGTATTTGTTTATCTTCGATGTAAAGTTCTTGATAGGGGAATTGTGGCGAACCGGATAAACCCCGTAAACCAGGTCGAAGCCTTCCTCTATCTTGAATATGAGCTTGAAGATCTGCGACGGATGGGTCTGCATATCGTCATCCATTCCCATTACGTAGTCTCCGTTCGCGAAGTTCATAGCCGCCATCAGGGCATTGTGCTGGCCGAAGTTCCTCATCAGATTGAGACCGTGAACGCACGGATACTCCTCCGCAAGTTTTTTGATCTCATCAAAAGTTCCGTCAGTAGAACCGTCATTAGCCAGTATTATTTCGCACTCATATCCGTCATGCTGTTTAAACTCATCCAAAATGAGTTCGACTTCTTTGCGAATCGTATTTTTTGAGTAATAACACGGAATTACAATGGATACCAGCATCTCTTACCTCTTAAACAGTATCTTTAACGGTATTTACGGTGGACTTGACCAGATTGACTACGAAGCTCTTGCTCCTGTTTCTCTCTGCTTCTTCGCGCTCTTCTTCGGTGATGCTCAGGACATCATCAATATTGTTGACCGCCTTTTTGACCGAATCCTCACTCGGGCGGTAGACGGAGAATTTCTGAGACTGTGTAAGCGATGCCACGTAGTCCTCGCCGTATTCTCCCTCGATCTTCTGGGACTCTATATCCCACTCGCTGAGCTCGGTAATCTGCATTTTGACAAGTTCGAGCATCTCATCCGAAGACATATTGGTCGTCAGGTTTTTACCCGTAACGTCCATAATATCTCCGTACTTGGTGAGCAGCGTCGTGGATGACGTCAGTTTCTTGATAACCGCTTCCACAACCCTCTGCTGGTTCTCAACTCTGATGGCATCCTGTCCCTCGAAAGCCTTTCTCTCTCTCGCAAAGTAGAGGGCTTTTCTTCCGCTCAGTGTGTTCCATCCTTTTTTATACTTATACCCCTTGAGGCTGCTCTCAAACGCAACAGGCGAATAAACCCTTATTCCGTCCATCGCCACGATGAGATCGCTCACGGCGGTAAAGTTGAGTTTTACATAGTAGTTTATGTCGACACCGAGCCAGTCCTCGACCGTTGTCAGGGTCTCCTCGACCCCGTAGATTCCGCTGTGCGTCAGTTTGTCCATAGCCTGTGAGGTATGGAGTTTTACGTACGAGTCTCTCGGTATGGATGTGAGCAGAACCTTTTTAGTCACAGGATTTACAGACAGGAGCATATTAGCATCGCTTCGCTCGAGGTCCAGGCCCTCTTCATACGCCCACTGGTCAATTCCCGTGATATAGATGTTGAACGATTCCTCTGTGACGCTTACATTCTTGGCAGGAACTCCGCTGGCATCGAGGTCTCCCTGGTTGATCTTTTCAAACATGGCATAGGTGCTCTTGAGATAATACGTCACCGAGCTGAATAAAATTACGAATATCAGCCACACGGCAATTCCGGCAATTCTCCATCCCTTCTTCTCTCTTCCGAAGAGCAGGCTGGTCACTATGATCAGCGCCATCATTATTGCAATCAACACAAAAGTAAGGTCATTCGGGAAAATATTAACCGACATCATAATCAGCATAAAGCCTATCCCGACCAGGCCCATAGCAATCATCAGAACTTTGTAGAGATTTTTGCTCGGGAAGATTCTGTTCCCGGATTTTCTCTCGTGCTTGCTCTGATTCAATTCTTCAGTTGTGGTGTTTGCATTCTTAGTCTTTCTTTTCATTTTGTGTTTTAGCCTTTGTTTTAGTTTTTACCTTGGCTCTTGTTTTTGGTTTTGTTTTGGTTTTTGTCTCAGCCGCCGCCTTATTTTCTGTCTCAGCTGCCGCCTTTTTTTCAGCCTCAGTCGCTGCCTCCTCTTTCCTTCTTTCCCTCTCCATATTGAGGTAGTCTATGAAGTTTTCCTTTTCGAGTTCAGTGACGTCCTGAGTGATTATCTTTTTCAGGCTCTTTTTAGGTCTTCTCGGCACCATTATAATGCTGAGATAAAGCATGGCTACCGTAGCGAGGAAGAACGCATCCTTATAAAGTTCCCTGCTGATCAGCACGGCAACCTCTCCCATTATAGCCACTATTCCGTATATAACAAGAACGGATCTTCTCTGTCCGAAGCCCGCCGCCATCAGGTGGTGGTGCAGGTGTCCCTTGTCTGCGCTCATTATCGACTCGTGTTTGAGCGTACGCCTGAGCATAGCCATAAACGTGTCGAACAGAGGCACCGCAAGCGCCAGTATCGGAACTATGGCACCGATGACCGTCGCCCTCTTCAGAGGTGATATAACCGACAGCACCGCTATCATATATCCGAGATACAAGGCTCCGCCGTCTCCCATGAATGTCTTGGCCGGTGCGAAATTATAAGGCAGGAAACCCAGGCAGCCTCCGGCAACTGCTACGAGCGCAATGCAAACCGGCATAGCTCCTACCAAGGCTCCGTGTATATATGCTATATACGCCAGTGAAAGCGACATTATAGCCGTCGATCCCGCCGCGAGTCCGTCAAGTCCGTCCATGAGATTGACAGCATTGGTGACTCCGACTATCCAAATCACCGTGATTATATAAGCGACGCCCGTACTTAGTATTACGTTTGCGTTGGCATCGGCATTGGTGGCGCCGAAATAATTGCTGATAAACCTTATCTTAATACCCGTGCTGAAAACAAATGACGCGATCAGAAACTGGCCTGCGAACTTTGTGAGAGGCTTTATGTCCATAATGTCATCCGCAACACCGAGGCCGTACATCAGAAGTCCGCCGAGCATGGCTACCCTGATGTTTTGATTCATCCCTGCCGGGATGAGCATGGCAACCGTGGCTCCCGCGACTATTCCCATTCCTCCGAATCTCGGAATAGGTTTTTTATGGACGCGCCTGCTGTCCTTAGGTTTGTCGATGATTCCGAACCTGTTTGCAACTCGTATGCTAAACGGGGTAACCACCATGGCTACACAAAACCCGATAATCAGTGCTTCAATTATTAATTGCAAAAAGTAATTATTTATCATCTATATCTTATATGCGTCCTGTTTTATTGTCCGAGCAGGTTTCTGATCTCCTGCTTGTAGTCTTCTACTCCCGGCTGATTGAACGGGTCGATTCCCATGAGTTTACCCGTTACGGCAGCCGTTACCATGAAGAAATACAGAAGCTGGCCGAGGGCCTCTTCATTCATCTCCTCCACGTCTATCTTTATCATAGGGATATCTGCTTTGGCATGAGCCGCCATAACACCCTTTACTGCCATCGCATTGATATCGTTCAGCGACCTTCCCGCGAGCTCCTCTCCTGCGGATGCAGGTACCTTTACGTCTTTATCTCTGTTTACGATATTGATAATAGTCTCGAAGAATACCTGATGTCCCGCCTGGAGGAACTGTCCCATTGAATGAAGGTCAGTCGAGAAAGTGAGCGACGCAGGGAATAAGCCTTTTCCGTCTTTTCCTTCGCTCTCTCCGAATAGCTGCTTGCACCATTCTCCTATCAGCCTCAGCGACGGATCGTAGTATTCGAAGACCTCGATTTCCTTACCCGTTTCATACAGGGCAAATCTCGCAAGTGCATAGTCAAGGCCGCCCTTCCAGAACTCATCATCCTTGCTGACGGCTTCGGCTCCGGCCAGGAGTTTCTTTATATCCACTCCGGCTACTGCGAGCGGGAACATAATGCCCGGCGTGAATGCGGAATATCTGCCTCCGATGTTGCCCGGGATCTCGAAATTCACATAGCCTTCGCTGTCGGTCTCTTCTCTGAGTATTCCCTTGGCAGGATCAGTGATTGCGACTATTCTCTTCGCAGTCTCTTCTCTGCCGTATTTCTCATACATCCAGTCTTTCAATATGCTGAATGCCAGTCTGCTTTCCATGGTGCCGCCCGACTTGGATACAACGCAGAGGCAGGTGTCATAATTGTCCACTATGTCTTTGAGCCCTGCGTGGTAGTATCCGCTCATGTTGTTTCCGGCATAGACGATTTCAGGGCATCCCTCTTTGGATCCTCCGAGTGCGTCCACTATAGCCGCCGTTCCGAGGTATGAGCCGCCGATTCCGATTACGATAAGCCTCTCGCATTTGGATCTGATATCCGCTGCGACGGTCTCCATCTTGCTCATCCATTCCTGCGGAATCTCGCTCGGCCAGTTAACCCAGCCGGTGAAATCCTCTTCATCTCTTCTGAGATATGCCAGGATGTCTGCGGCCTTCGCCCTGTTCTCTTCAACGCCTTTAACGGCTGCCTTTGCATGTTCAAAATCAAGTTTAATCTTAGCCATGTCTTTTTATTACCTCGTCTTCAATCAGGTGCTCTATTATCCTCTCAGAGTTTTTTCCGTCATGGAACTCGATTATCCTGCGATATCTCTCGATGTCCTGCGGCCTCTGCTCCTTGCCATAAGTGTCCTTTATCAGCTCGGCAAGCTCATCTCCGTTCATCGCCACAGGACCGAATACGTTATCGAGGTTCAGCATGAGATGCGTCCCCTCTCCGTAATGCGTCATGCACTCGTCTTTCTCCGCCCAGTAGAATACGACATTTGCGCCCCTGTAATAGGCATCGTACGAGATCGACGAGTAGTCCGTTACGAGCATGTCGCAGTCCCTGAGTATCTTATCGTAGCTGTCGGCAATCAGTATATGTGCGGCAAAGTCGGCGTCCTCCGCTCCCGGCTCTATGCCCTCGAAGCGCTCAGCCATCAGCGGGTGAGGAAGTATTATCACTCTGTCACGCCACTCCTTCGGCACGGACTCATACATGAGCCTTACCATCTTGTAATAGTTGGTCTTCGTTATGTCGTCCCTGGCCTGGTTGGTCTCCCATCTGCGCCAGGTAGGCATTATGACTATCCTGTCCGGATTTTCGTTTCTGGTGCATCTGTCGAACTTGGCCATTCCGGTGATGTAGAGGTCTTCTCTTTCCATTCCGCCGAGTTCGATGAAGTGCTGCGCTTCGAGTTCAGATGATACCACAGTTTTGTGCAGTTTGTAGTCCGTCTTCTTTCTGAATCCGTTTCTGAGATCCATATTCAAAGACACCATATATGTCGGTCCGTGCTGGAGGAATACGTACTCCAGTTTACCGGTGTTCGCATTTATCTTATCCTGGGCATCCTTATTCGCAATTCTCAGCTGAAGCGCGTGATCTATAGTCTCCGTCGAGATGAACTTGTTGCTCGCAAAGAAGTATTCCAGATGCTGATCGCTGTCTTTGTCTATGAGATTCTTCTTGTACTTCTCCGGCAATTCCTGCACTGCCGGCACCGATTTGTCCACGATGAAATACGCGTTGTCATAACCCATATCTATGAGTTTCTCGTACAGCACCGACGCGCTCTCTTCGTATTTGCCGCACTTCTTTTCATAGAGCAGGACAATGTCGTCGTCTTTGTATTTCTTTGCGTTCCTCTTGGCTTTGGCGATTCGCCTCTGCTCCTCGGGATAATCGTATCTGTTCGTATCTCTGACAACGAGGAAAACCCTGTTTCTCTTGTTTTGCCTGAAGTAGTATGTCACGCCGTCGTGTATGAAGAGCTTGCTGTTTTTGTTGCGTCCTCTCCTGCCGTCCCTGACATCATAGACCACATAGCCCTCGTACTTGTCTTTATAGTTCACGAGCAGCTTATTTTGAATGTCGAAGTCCCTGGCCTCTGCTATGTCCACTTCGAAGCGGTAGGAGTTCAGGCGAACGCCCTTCATGACTTTCTTGCCGTATTTACTCCCAAACGAAACCCTGACAGCATCCTTTTTAAACGGTACATCGATTTTGATCTGATCCGTATCAAGCACCTCTCCTCCGCGAGGAAATCTCATCAGGCACCTTCCGCTTACAACTATGCTGCCGTTTTCTTCTCTTATTCTCTTAGTCAGCAAGCCTATCCATGGCTTGGGCAAATCGTTCATTTTGCGTAGAATTCCTTTATCTTGTCGCAGACGTAAGTCACATCGTCCGCTTTGAGTCCGTAGTACATCGGAAGTCTGAGCAGTCTCTCAAATGTGCTCGTCGTATACTTATCCTCTCCGTGGAATCGTCCGAATCTGCTTCCTGCAGGAGCGCTGTGAAGCGGTACGTAATGGAATACCGATCCTATTCCGTTTTCTTTGAGGAATGCCGCAAGCTCAACTCTCTCGTCGAGGCCCGCAGTTTTTATATAAAACATGTGGGCGTTGTGCTCGCATTCCTCCGGAATCACCGGAAGCTGCAGTCTGCCGGCTGCCTCGAGTTCGGAAAGCTGCTCGTAATACGAGTTCCAAGATGCCATTCTGTTTTCGTTGATGACATCTGCCATCTCGAGCTGGGCGTAGAGATATGCGGCATTGAGTTCGCTCGGCAGATATGAGGATCCCATATCCACCCAGGTGTATTTGTCCACCATGCCTTTGAGGAATTTGCTTCTGTCGGTACCCTTCTCTCTGATGATCTCGGCCCTGTCTATATTGGCCTCGTCATTTATGAGAAGCGCTCCGCCCTCTCCCATGCTGTAGTTCTTGGTCTCGTGGAAGCTGTAGCATCCGTAGTCGCCTATGCTGCCGAGTCCTCTTCCTTTGTATGTAGATATGACGCCCTGAGCCGCATCTTCGACTACTATGAGATTGTGGCGACGAGCGATATCCATAATGGTATCCATCTCGCAGCTTACTCCAGCATAGTGAACAGGGGCTATGACCTTGGTCTTATCCGTGATGGCGTCCTCTATGAGTTTTTCGTCTATGTTCTGAGTATCCGGTCTGATATCCACAAACACCAGGCTCGCACCTCTGAGAACGAAAGCGTTGGCTGTAGATACGAAGGTATACGACGGAAGAATTACTTCATCTCCCGGGCCTACCTCGGAAAGTACTGCGGCCATATCGAGTGCGGTCGAACCTGATGTTACGAGCAGAGCCTTGGCAGTGCCCGTCCTGTCCTCGATCCAGCTGTTGCACTTCTTGGTAAAATCTCCGTCCCCGCAGATCTTCCTGTTATCTATGGCCTCAGCCATGTATTCTTTTTCTTTACCCGCATAAGGCGGGACATTGAAACTGATCATCTGCTTTCTCTTTTCTTTTACACTTTGCTCTGTGCTTCTTATGCACAATGTTGTCTCTTATATAATTGAATAGGTCCGCGTTCAGCGGTTCCCGTGCATCAATTGAATATCCTCATTTAGCGGTTTCCGTACATCTTTTCGTAGTACTGCTGATACTCTCCACTGACGATGTTCTTCCACCAATCCTCATTATCCAGGTACCACTGAATGGTCTTTTTGATGCCGTTTTCGAACTTGGTCTCCGGCAGCCATCCGAGTTCATCGTGGATCTTGGTAGGATCGATGGCATACCTCTGGTCGTGGCCCTTGCGGTCCGTGACATAGGTGATGAGGCTCTCAGGTTTGCCGAGCTCGTTCAGTATGATCTTGACGACTTCGATATTAGCCTTTTCGTTGTGGCCTCCTATGTTATACACCTCACCGACTTTGCCGTTTTCGAGTATCATGTCTATCGCTCTGCAGTGGTCCTCCACATAGAGCCAGTCTCTTACATTGAGGCCTTCTCCGTATACCGGGAGGGATTTATCCGCCTGAGCGTTTGCAATCATAAGAGGGATGAGCTTCTCAGGGAACTGATAAGGCCCGTAGTTGTTGGAGCATCTGCTGATGGTGACAGGAAGTCCGTAGGTCCTGTGGTATGCCATGGCGAGCAGGTCTGCCGAAGCCTTGGATGCTGAATACGGACTCGATGCCGTAAGCGGCATTGTCTCCACGAAAAAGAGGTCAGGCCTGTCGAGAGGAAGGTCTCCGTAAACCTCGTCCGTGCCCACCTGATGGAATCTCTTGACTCCGTGTTTGAGCGATGCGTCCATCAGCACCTGCGTGCCGAGTATATTGGTCCTGAGGAAGAGCCCCGGATCCTCGATAGATCTGTCCACATGCGACTCAGCAGCGAAGTTTACGACCACATCGAATTTCTCCTCTTCGAAGAGTTTGTCTATTGCCTCCGAATCGGTGATGTCCATCTTTACAAATTTGAAATTCGGCTCATCGAGCACGTCTGCGAGTGTCTCGAGATTGCCTGCATATGTCAGTGCGTCGAGTCCGACTATCTCATAATCAGGATGTGCCTCGAGCATATGGAATACGAAATTGCTTCCTATAAATCCGGCCGCGCCGGTAACAAGTATTTTCACTTGCCTTCCCTCCTTTGAATTTACAAAAGAATATCAATATATTATACTTTAATTCTACAAGGCTTTTCAACGATTATAGCCTTATCAACTATCATTTACGGAGGATAAAGAAATGAAAAGTATTTGGCCTGTTGTACTGGCCGTTATCATAATAATCGGCGGGGTTGTGTTCTTCGCAGTCAGCAGATCTTCTGACAAGGATGTCGATGTAAGCGATAACGAGAGCATCGAAACCGAGCAGATCGATCTCGAAGACATAGACCCTGACGGAGACGGAGAAGTGGATCCTGAAGTTGCGGACGAACTCGACCTCGATGAGGAATACGATGACACCAATGAATATGACGAACAAGCAATGGAGAAAGTGGATAACGGCGTATACTTCAAAGAGGAAGAAGAAGGCGCCAAGCTCACTTTCAAGAAAGTAAAGCAGGATGAGTTCTTCGGCAAATGGAAAGTCACATCCGGTCAGTCACTTCAACTGTTCGGAGAACTTCGCCTTGAAATATTAGAGAACGGAAGATGGAAGGGCAGTTTCGGAGACGAGGATGTAAAAGGATCCTGGAAATTTACGGACGGATCCCTTTATCTTAACGGCGAGTTCAGAGATTACAAACTCTACTTTACGAAAGACGGAAAACTGTTACTTCTGGACGACAGAGACGGCGAACTCGATGTGCCGTTAGTTGCGGTTCTTACCAAGGCATAGGACTTCAAAGTCTGAATGTCTTCGTGTATTCAGCAGATTCAAATGACTAACATGCTGCAAAACAAAACGTTAAATATGGTATTAAAAAGCTGCAGTCTTCTGACTGCGCTTGTTTTTGCAATTATCGGCTTTGCATATTTCCGCGCAGATATAAAAGTGCTTGCACTTTTGATAATCTTCTTCTGCTTCTTTGTACTTATCCCGGGATATGCCATTCTGAAGAGATTTGAACTTCAAGGAGAGCATCTTTCCACGGCTTTTTCGCGGAGTTTCTTCACGGGCTTTGCCTTCAATATTGCCCTCTATTACCTGTCGGCTGTTATCGGAACGACTTTGGTCCTGTGGATAGTGGGGCCGGTTCTGTCCGCTGTATGCCTGTATCAGGCGACTGCTTCGAGCCGTAAAGGCGACAATAGTTCCTTTGCTGCGAGTAGCAATGGCTCAGCCGGTATAGGCAAGGTCATTATAAAGGCATTTCGAGAACTTCCTGCAGGCTTCTTTGTATTTACAGCATTCGTCTTCGTGTATTCGATGTGCGCGACGCAGTTCTCATATATATCCCCTGAGCACAGTGCATTTGCCCAGATCAAACTGGACTTCGGATACCACGCCGGTATTATCAACGCACTGGCCTCGGGCTTTCCGCCTCAGGACCCCTGGGTTAACGGCATAACGATTCAGTATCACTATTACTCCGAGATGCTTCTTTCAATTCCGGTCAGACTTTTCGGTCTGCCGTCTGAGGAAGTATTGCTTTCGGGCACGCCGTACTTCATCACTCCGGTTCTGAGCATTTCGCTCTATGCTTTCTTCAGGGAATTCACCAAGAGGAAGGACCTTATCGGGCTCTACTGCCTTGCATTTCATTTCTCGAATATGTTTATGCTCAAGACCTTCCCGAACTCTTGGTTCCTCTATCACATATACAGCAACATCAACAACGGCGGCCTCGGCATAGCCTGCATGCTCACTATTATTCCTGTGCTCAAAGAATGGGATATGGGTTCTGACGCGCCGGAAAACAGGTACAACACAAAAGAAATGCTCCTGTTCGGAATTCTGGTGATGCTTCTGACAGGCATCAAGGGACCGATGTCCATCGTCCTCGTCAGCTCTCTGGTGGGAACTCTCTTGGTTGGCCTGCTCCTCAGAAAAGTTGATATGAGGTCTGCTGCGGTGACGCTGCTCTCAATCATTTCATTCGTTTTGATCTACGTATTCGTCATCGGCTCACAGCATGAGAACGCAACGGGCGGCTCCCTGATAAACGTCGGAGAGGTCACGGATATATTCTTCCTGAAAGGACGGATAATGGAGGCTTTGGCCGGACTTCCTCAAATCGTAAAGTGGGGAGTTCTTATGGCGGCATTCGTCATCACCTTCCTGATGGCATTCATCGTGCCTTTCATAGTGGGCTATATAAGGGAACTCGTGCTGGTAATATCCGGCAGGAAAGAATTCTTTTTCAGCAAGGTCACGGTTTACGCCTGCTGCCTGGTAGGCTTTATCAGTATGATGCTGCTTAACTTTGCGGGTCACAGCCAGGTGTACCTCGGTTTTGTCACCTGTGCACTGGTGCCTGTAATCTGCTACTGGTACTTTGAGGATATGCACGGCAGAAACAGCAAGTTCGGCAAAGTAGTTCTCGGAGTATTCGGCATCTGCCTTTTCGTCTCAGCCTACAGTATGGCTGTCTACACGTATAATTCCTGCAGCAATGCCGCAGATTTCTACAGCAGCCATGACGAAAATCTAAACAAATACAGAAATGTCTCGACTCTCGAATACGAGGGTCTCGAATGGATCAAAGAAAACACGGAAGAAGACGACCTCATCGCCTGCGACAGATTCAACAGCGTAGCCATGAAAGAATACGAGGTGACAAAACGCAGCAACAACACTCACTTCGCCTATGCGATCTATTCGGATCGCCACTACTATCTGGAAGGGTCGGGCTTTACGCTCAACGCCGACGATATCGCAATAAGGCGGGAAATGCTGAGAAACAACAATATGCTTTATGATCCCGAGAACGCCGAAAGAGGCGACCTCGCCCGAAAGCTGAGCGTTGATTATCTCATAGTTTCCAAGAGATATAACAAAGTCGGCTCACTTGAAAACGAAGACTATGAACTGTGCTTCACAAATCCGGAAATGGACATTTACGAGATTAAAGATGCTTCATAACTTATCTACCTCCAGAAGCCCGCTCCGTTGTACATTGTGTAGAAGTAGTACAGCTGAGATGCGGTGTGAAGGAATAACAGACCCGAAAGTGCGATGAAGTACAAGTACCTGAGGGTCTTTTTGTTTGCCAGGAAGTCTTTGTCCGCGTAGTTTTCGAGTGCTACCGCAAGACCGGTGATGTAGAACATATATCCGCCGATGGTACGTCCCCAGCCGAAATTACCGTGGCTTGCGCGGTGCCCGCTCTCTCCGAGCATGGCCCACTGAAGTATTCCCACGACAGCGATGAGCGCGATTATCAGGTAGCGCCTGTCGCTTATTATCTTTTTCCAGTTGAAGCATGTCACAAGCAGAGGGAACGCCAGGCAGCAGCAAATTCCGATCATGAAGTGAGAATTCTCCGCAATCTGACTCGTATCAACGGTGATGTTGCTGTTACCCTTGCGGTCAGGTCTCAGATAGATGATGTAGTTGAGTATCATGAGATACAATCCGCTCGGTATAAGGGTCGATCCCATTATGAAGAGCTTCTTGAACTTCTCTCCGAAAGAGAGTTCTCCCTTCCTGAAGAGTTCGATGATAAACGCAATCACGATGGCAGGGCCTATGTCCAGCACGTAGCTCGGTTTTGCATAAGCGGAAAGCAGCATGAACACAGCTGTTCCCATCCAGTATTTGATGTCTATCTTCTCTTCGTACTCATCCAGCATCTTAAAGAAGAATATGGTTGCTATGACCGAGAGCAGAGTCATCATCTGCTGTGTCGGTGAATGCCATGCGAATATGGCAAATGTGTTTCTGTAAAATGTTTTGTGTATCCTCGGCACATATATCGCTCCGCCGAATACTGCTGCTATAGAGAATGTCTGCATCAACGCTCTCAGCAGCGGCCTCTTGGAGTCGCAGGCCGAGAAATATTTTATGTATGCGTAATTCGCTAAGAACAACGCACCCATTTCAAGTGCCAGGAATATAGTTATGGCAAGAGGCGAATCCGTGAGTTTGTAGAGCTGGCTGAAGAGCATGAAAATCAGCCTGTGGCCGTTCATGTCACCGCTCGTCGCGCGATTTATGTAATACGGCAGGTCGGATTTGTAATTACCG
>JAFREV010000057.1 GCA_017434685.1 Mogibacterium sp. | reverse complement strand
CTTGCGAAGAACAACTTTTATCTCAGGCGGAACAGGCATGCCGTCTTTATCCTCTGCGCAGTCTATTACGCGCGGCGGGACCGAGTACTTGACAGCGTTCTCGAGGAGTATGGAAAGCAGCTTTTCGAGTTCTTTTGTGCTGCCCTTTACGGTGATATTTTCAGCTACGTCGCCTGCTATAGCTTTACCGCTCTCCCATGCCAGCGACTCGAAAGAAGAAACCGTCTCGCTGACTATATCGGATAACGGTACTTCCGTCATCACAAGACTGTTCTCCGCCTCCTCCATGCGGGAGAGATATACAAGATCATTTGTCAGGCCGGTGAGTCTGTCGACCTGGCCATCGATTTCTCCGAGGTTCTCTCTGAGTTCGCTCCTGTCTATCTTCTTGCTATCGAGCTCCATGTCCATAAGGTCTATGTTAGCTTTTATGATCGCAAGAGGTGTCTTGATCTCGTGGCCCGCATCGGTAATGAAACGTTTCTGTTTCTCGTAGCTTTCGGCTACAGGCCTGACTATGCGGCCTGCAAAGTAGAGAATCACGAAAAACACCGCGATAAGTCCAATCAGTGACATAATAATGCTTGCCCCAAGGAAGGCCCGGAATGATCCAAGTGTCCTGCCACAGTCCAGGAAAGTGATCATTGAACCGCCCACGGAATCACTCACTGCGTATCGGAAATCTCCGACAAATCCTCTCCCATTATCGTAAGCAAGTACCTTCTTTGCGTATCCGGCAGCTTCATCAGAGTCGACTGCAGAGATTCTTTCTGTATAGGTCTCCAGAACACTTCCGCTTTCATCAAAGGATACCATGAAAAACCTTGACTCCTCCGCCTCATCACGTGTCATTGAATGACCACTCGGGACTCTGTGACCGAAAAAGAACCTATCATCATCAAAGTCATCACTTTTGTCAAAGTTTCCAAACGGATTATGTATGTCCTCCAGCATGATCCTGATGGAATTTTGCTGAAGAATCATAAGCTTTGCGTCGGCATCGGCTACGACTTTTCTGTAATTTATAATATTCATGCCCGCGACAATAACTGACAGCAGAACCGTCAGAGAGACCATTGCGAGCACTATGAATCTTATTTTTAATTTCTTTATCATTTTTCTGAGTTTTACATGCCACTGTTCCGAAGCAGGTCTATTCAGTATCGTTTGAAACGATCGAATAACCGGCATTACGGGTAGCTTTTATTTTCACATCCGCGCCAAGAGCCGCGAGTTTTTTTCTGAGATATGACACGTAGACCCAAACCACATTGCTCTCTGTATCGGTATCGTATCCCCAGATGTGATCCATGAATGTATCCACGGATATGATATTCCCCGGTTTTGCCATGAGGAGTTCCATCATCTGGAATTCCTTATTGGCCAGCTTGACCGATCCGGACGGCGTCGACATCTCAAAGCTCGCTCTGTCGAGTGTCAGATTTCCGAAGCCGAGCTTTGTATCCACCTCGTTACCGGAGCGGGTTATCGCCCTGACCGCAGCAAGGAGCTCCTTGGCGTCAAACGGCTTAGTGAGGTAATAATTCGCACCGCTGTCGAGTCCCAGTACTTTGTCGTCTATCTCGGACTTTGCAGTGAGCATCAGTACCGGCATGTCTGAGCCCGACGCGCGGAGTTTCTTCAGTACAGTTATGCCGTCAACTTTAGGCATCATTATATCCAGCACGGCAGCATCGTAATTGCCCGCCTCCAGATAATCGATAGCTGCCTGTCCGTCGTGAACTGCATCTATCGAGTAATTATTGCTCTCAAATATCTTGACCAGCACTTTCGCCAGTGCGATCTCGTCCTCTGCCAGTAAGATGCGCATGTATTCCTCCGTTGTTTGTAAATTTATCTAATTATAATAAAAACACACCTGCCTTAACTATACTTTAAATCGTCCCGGCCGGTGTGTTATTTATGTGTTATTGCATGCGGTCTAAAGCATGCGTTTAAGGTACTTGCCTGTCTTTGACTCTGCTATATTTGCGATTTCTTCAGGAGTACCCTCGCAGACTATGCGTCCTCCTTCATCACCGCCTTCAGGTCCAAGGTCGATTATATGGTCGGCCTGTTTGATAACATCGAGGTTGTGTTCAATAACAACGACAGTGTTGCCTTCGTCGACCAGTCTATTAAGTACGTAGAGCAGCTTCTCAACATCAGCAAAGTGCAGACCTGTCGTAGGCTCATCAAGAATGTAAAGTGTTTTGCCCGTACTGCGTTTTGACAGCTCAGTAGCTAGTTTGATCCTCTGAGCCTCACCCCCAGAGAGCTGTGTGGACGGCTGACCGAGACTAATGTATCCGAGGCCGACCTCATCGAGAGTCTTCAGATATCTGAGTATACTCTGCTGATTCTCAAAGAACGGTATGGCTTCTGCGACCGTCATGTTGAGTACTTCGGAAATATTCTTTCCCCTGTAGCGTACCTCCAGGGTCTCGTGATTGTATCTGGCTCCTCCGCAGACTTCGCATGGTACGAAGACATCCGGAAGGAAGTTCATTTCCACCTTGATGATACCGTCTCCGCTGCAGTGCTCACAGCGTCCGCCCTTTACGTTGAAGCTGAACCTGCCCGCCTTATATCCTCTTACCTTGG
>JAFREV010000056.1 GCA_017434685.1 Mogibacterium sp. | reverse complement strand
TGGATAAAGGGGGCCTGATATGGCTAAAGATGTAATTATTGCTTGTGATTTTCCAAGCGCAGATGAAACGATAAAATTCCTGGACAAACTTACACGAATCAGGGATGAGGTAGTAAAGTGCGACGATATTACCGTAATTCCGAGACCTTTTGTAAAGATAGGCATGGAACTTTATTATGCAGAGGGTCCGAAGATCGTAAAAACGTTGAAAGACAGGGGCCACAAGGTTTTCCTCGATCTGAAGCTTCACGACATTCCAAACACCGTAAAGAAAACTATGCAGGTGCTCGGTGAGTACGGAGTGGATATGGTAAATCTGCACGCTGCCGGCGGAATAGATATGATGGTTGCTGCCAAGGCGGGCCTCATGCTCGGTTCGGCAAGGCTTGCGGATAAACCGAAACTGATAGCGGTTACTCAGCTGACATCAACTGATGAGGGCACTATGCACAGAGAACTTCTCATAGACAGACCTCTTGAAGAAGTAGTTAAGCAATATGCTCTTAATGCCAAAGAAGCAGGTCTGGACGGAGTTGTATGCTCGGCATTTGAGGCGGCCGGGATTCATGAAGCCTGCGGATTGGACTTTCTCACGGTTACTCCGGGAATACGCCTTACAAAGGACGGTTCAGATGACCAAAAGAGGGTCATGACACCAAAGGAGGCGAGGGAAGCCGGTTCGGATTACATAGTCGTCGGAAGACCTATCACCGCAGCCGAAAAACCGAGTGAAGCGTATGCCGAAGTATGCTCGCAGTTTATAGGCAGATAAAAAAGGATAAATAATGATAATCGGATACATTATCGCTGCTGCCGCGGGCCTGTCTACGGCCATGCAGGCAAGCGCCAATGCTGAGACAAGAAGACTTATCAAATCGCCGTATCTCGTTGCGGCGATTAACTTTATTGTCTCAATTGCGGTGCTTGTGGTAATAATCGCTGCGGTATGGCACAATTTCTCTATACCTCTTGCGGAGGTTGCGAAGTATCCGCCTTGGATATGGATAGGCGGGGCGTGCGGACCGGTGGTAATAATGACCAACAGCCTTTGTATACCTAAGCTCGGAAGCGCGAGGCAGATGATGCTCGCATCCACGGCCCAGGTAATCGCCGGCCTTTTGATAGATCAGTTCGGAATGTTCGGACAGCAGCAGATAGGCATGAACCTCGCAAGGGCGGTGGGAGCTGCACTTGTAATCGGCGGAATATTCGTAAGCGCCATAGACAAAAATGCTGAAAAGATTAAAAAGAGTGATAACATCATTTCGGTCTTCGTGCTGCTTGCGATCGTAAACGGTACTGCTGCTTCTGTTCAGGTCGCAGCAAACGGCACGCTTAATACAGTAGTGGATAATTTTGCAAAAACAGCCTTGATTTCAATGACGGTGGGGCTTATTACGACCACAGCTCTTATGATAGTCGTAAGTGCAGTTCGCGGGGGAAGAGCCATATTTGAGGAAGGCGGATCATTTGAAAAAGTCAGAATGAGCAGATATATGATTTACGGAGGAACCCTCGCGGTAATCGTAGTAGGCGGCAACGCCATAGCGGCCAATATACTCGGCACGGGCCTTGTAAATATTATGAACCTCGCAGGCATGATGGCGACGAGCCTGGTGATAGACGCCACGGGTTTCCTCGGAATAGACAAAAAACCTGTGACGGCAGCCAAGGTTGCGGGAATGATTATGATAATAGCAGGCACGGCTGTTATCTCACTCATCGCATAACAAAGATTGTTGTGCTACAATATGTACGAATAAAAGCAGATGCGAATACGAAGATAGGGTATATTCGGAAAGCACGTATGAGTATTCGCGTAAGCAGAAAAGGAGAAGGATTATGGATTCATTACTTGCATATGCACAGGAAAACAGCACAAGCGGAAGCAGCTTCACTACACTGTTTTGGATACTTGAAGTTGTGGGGCTTTGGAAAATGTTTGAAAAGGCAAATGAGCCGGGATGGATGGCTATTGTTCCTTTTTACAACTATTACAAACTATGTGAAAAGGTTATGAACAACGGGTGGTACTTTATAGGACTATGCATTCCGATAATCAGATGGTACTTTAAATACCAAATCGGAAATGCCACCGCAAAAGCTTACGGTAAACCTGATGGTTGGCTGTGGGGATATATGTTCGTACCATTCATATTTTATCCGATGACAGGTTTTGATGATTCATCATATTACGGACCGATGGGCGTGGGGGACAATCGTACAGGTGACGCTTGCCAGGCCAGGACCGTGGACTTTGATGTCGTAAAAAATGACCCTGCACAAGCAGCGCCAAATGAAGCGCCGGCAGCAGAGCCTGTAAATGAGACTGACGAAGTGGAATTTACTTTTGACGGTTCAGACGAGTAAGAACTTCTTCGAAGACATCAGGAAGGTCTGAGTGAAATTCCATATACATATCCAAACTCGGATGAACAAAACCGAGGGTACCTGCATGAAGCAACTGACCGCTGACTGCTATGCCCTCGATTTTTGATGACTGGCGGCGAGGACCGTAGAGCTCATCTCCGACCAGAGGATGATGCATATATGCCATATGAACTCTGATCTGATGGGTTCTGCCTGTCTCAAGAATCGCTTTGACGAGGGTGAATTTGCCGTAACGCTCGAGAACTTTAATATGCGTCACGGCCTCCTTGGCTGCCGCGCCGTTAACCGCATTTCTGAGGCGGTTTCGCTCATCGCGCCCTATAGGCAAGTCAATAGTGAGCTCGTCTTCTTTGATGTTGTCATAGCAAAGAGCGGTGTATTCTCTTGTGACTGAGTGCTCGGCAAGCTGGGCGGCAAGTGACTCATGAGCCTTGTCGTTTTTGGCTATCATGAGAAGTCCGCTCGTGTCCTTATCGATTCTGTGTACGATACCCGGCCTGATGACGCCGTTGATCGAAGAGAGGGAGTCTCCCATATGGTACATTATGGCGTTGACAAGGGTGCCCGTGTAGTTGCCGGGACCCGGATGCACCACCATTCCACGTGGCTTATTTATAACCGCGACATCATTATCTTCGTAAACTATCTCAAGAGGTATGTCCTCGGCCTTGATGTCTAAAGTCTCAGGTTCAGGCATCTCTATTACGATCTCATCTCCTGTATTTATTTTGTATTTTTTCGATGTGACAGAGGAGCCGCCCACAGTGACGAGGCCCTGCTCTATGAGTTTGACCGCATAGCTTCTCGAAAGCTCATCTGTGTTAAATCCGATAAAGGCGTCGAGCCTTGCCCCCGCATCTTCCGTTCCTGCCGTAAGAGTGAGTTTGTAATTATCCATTTACTCCTCCTCTCCGTTTTTAAACATGAAGAAAGCTGCGATTATCATCAGCACGCAGCTGCAGGTTACGAAGATGTCCGCAACATTAAATACAGCAAAACTTCCGCAGGAAATCATATCCGTGACGAAACCGAGGCTCAGGCGGTCAATCATATTTGATGCGCCGCCGGCAGCAATTAGCGTAAGCAGTAATGAAGATGCTTTTCGACCATCCTTAGCCTCGCTGATTGCGAAAGCCATGCAGACTATGATGAGTACAGAGGTCAGGACTATAGTGACTAATTTGTTTCCCTCAAACATGCTGAACGCAGTTCCGGTGTTCTGAACATAGTAAATGTTCATCCAGTCTCCGATGACCGGGATTTTATCACCGGGCTGCATGTTTGCCCTGACCAGGTATTTAGTTATCTGATCTGCAACGATAACAAAGGCTGCAGCCAGCGGGTAGATTATTTTCTTCAAAATACACCTCATGATGATGTGCTACTCAGTCGGCAGTTTCGGCGTTACATACACAGTCTGATTGTGTGTGAATATGACCATGCCGGGTTTGGCACCGTTAGGTTTCTTGATATATCTGACCGGCACATAGTCCACCGGTACATTATCCGAGTCTTTGGCCTTGCTGTGATAGGCCGCAATCGATGCGGCTTCATATATCAGCTCTGCGGACAAATCATCCAATCTGCGCCCGTCATCGAGTTTTATTATAACGTGTGAGCCCGGAATATCTTTGGTGTGAAACCAGACATCCGTCTTGGCTGCGTTCTTCATTGTGAGCCAGTCATTTTCTATGTTATTTCTCCCCACAAGCGCGGCAGTGCCGTCGCTGAGTTCGTAGCGTATAGGCTCAGGCTTTTCTTTTTTGCGCTTTCTCTGAGACGCCTTGGCGCGGCGCCTGACGTAACCTGTTTCTTCGAGTTCATCTCGTATGGCTTCGAGGAGGGGAACGCTGTCAGCTCTCTCGATATTCTGCACCACAGACTCGAGATACAGTATATCCTGCTCATTATCCTCGAGCTGACTTTGCTTTTCGTGAATGGCCGTCCTCGCTTTGGAGTATTTCTTGAAATACCTCTGCGCATTGGCCGATGCATTTATCTTTTCATCGAGCGGGATCTCGATCTCGCTGCCGTCATAATAGTTAGTCAGTCTGACGGACTTCGCTCCCGGCTTTACAAGATGGATGTTGGCAGTCAAAAGCTCCCCATACAGCCTGTACTTATCTGAATTCTCGGCACTCAAAAGGTCCTCTGAGAGTTTCTTTTTCTTAAGAAGGGCCTTATACAGTGCGGCTTCTGCGGTTTTGAGAAGAGGCATGGACTTTTGCCTTACAAGATTGGACGCTTCTCTGTTTGAGAAATAGTAGTCGATGCACTCCGATGTGTTTTCGAATTCCATTATCTCAAGATCCGAATACTCCGAAAGCTCTGCGACATGAAACTCGCGCGGCGTATCACCATCTAGATAAACCCTCGGCGTGTATGCAGCCTCATCTATCGATGAGATGATCTCAAGCAGCCTCTTGGCCGGGATATCAGATACGAGAGATGTATCTAAAGGCTCCTCGCAGTACCTGAGCATCTCGCGGCTCAGAGCAGGGGATATGCCTGCGACTCTTTTCATAATACCTTTATCGTCATGAGGGAGCCCTGTCGACTCCGTCACATCCCTGAACCCAATCTTATCCTGAGCAGGAGGATACTCATATATAACGCCCGGCAAGAGCTGGCGGTATCTGTTTATGTCTATCGAAACTCGTTTGATC
>JAFREV010000055.1 GCA_017434685.1 Mogibacterium sp. | reverse complement strand
GACAAAGTATATATGGAGCCGCTTACTCTCGAATACATTGCGAAGATTTTGAGATATGAGAGACCCGATGCAATAGTTCCGGGAATAGGCGGACAGACGGGACTCAATCTCGCGATGCAGCTTCAGAAAAAAGGCGTGCTTGAGGAGTGCCGTGTGCAGCTTCTCGGTACACCGGCTGAGTCGATTGAGAGGGCCGAGGACAGGGAACTGTTCAAGGAAATGTGTGAGTCCATAGGCGAACCGACCATCCCGAGCGAAATTACATATGACATAGATGAGGCCAGGGAAGCCGCAAAGCGTATAGGATTTCCTGTTGTGCTGCGTCCTGCATTTACGCTCGGCGGAACGGGAGGCGGCTTTGCAGAGGACGAGCATGAGCTCGAAGATATAGCAATCAACGCTTTTAATCTGTCGCCTGTACACCAGGTCCTGATAGAAAAATCCGTAAAGGGATACAAAGAGATAGAATTCGAAGTGATGCGTGATGCTTCGGACAACGCCATCACGATATGCGGCATGGAGAATGTCGATCCCGTCGGAGTTCACACCGGAGATTCCGTAGTAGTTGCACCGATACTGTCTCTCTCCAAGCATGATGAGAAGATGCTCAACGATTCTGCAATAAAGATCATCCGTGAACTCAAGATAGAGGGCGGCTGCAATGTACAGTTTGCACTGCATCCCGAGACAAGTGAGTATTATCTGATCGAGGTTAATCCCAGGGTTTCGAGATCATCGGCTCTCGCGTCAAAAGCGTCCGGATATCCTATTGCCAAGGTAACGGCCAAGATCGCAATCGGTATGACACTTGATGAGATCGAGGTCGCAGGAGGACTGGCGTCTCAGGAGCCAAAACTCGACTATATAGTATCCAAATTCCCGAGATTTCCGTTCGATAAATTCTCGGATGCGACGAATCTCCTCGGCACACAGATGAAGGCGACCGGAGAGGTTATGGGCATAGGCTCAAATCTCACGGAGAGTTTCCTTAAATCCATAAGGTCACTCGAAACGGGAACCTGCCATCTGCATATGCCGAAGTTTGATTCAATGTCGGATGATGACCTGAAAGCATATCTTACTGAATTCAGAGACGATAACATCTACGCCGTAGCGGAGCTTCTGAGGAGGGGCGTCGGCGTGGCTGAGATTCACGAAATTACGAAAATAACGGAGGTATTTCTCGAGGCATTTAAACTCATAGCAGATATGGAGGTCATGCTCAAAGAAAGAGTAAATGATATCAAGGTTCTCGAGACAGCCAAGATGATGGGCTTTTCGGACAGGTACATCGCAGAGCTCTGGAATCTCAGTGAAATTGAGGTATATGACAAGAGAAAGGCGAGCGGCATAACTCCGTCATTCAGAATGGTGGACACCCTTCATACCGGTAAATACATCGCGTACCTTTACTCCTCATATACCGGGAAGAACGAATCGAGGCTTTCGGACAAGAAAAAGATCATCGTCCTCGGAGCCGGTCCGATCAGGATCGGACAGGGCGTCGAGTTTGACTACTCGACGGTGCACGCCGTGCAGACCATAAAGCGTGCCGACTACGAGGCCATAATAATAAACAATAACCCGGAGACCGTCTCTACGGACTATACGACCGCGGACAAACTCTATTTCGAACCTCTTACGACAGAGGACGTGATGGCCATCATAGATTTCGAGCAGCCTGAGGGAGTTATCGCAACTCTCGGAGGGCAGACGGCCATCAACCTCGCAGAACCTCTCAGAGACAGGGGCGTCAGGCTTATAGGTACGGATTGCGAGGCAATAGACAGGGCCGAAAACAGAGACCGCTTCGAAAAAGTTCTTGAAGAACTCGACATACCTCAGCCAAGAGGCGCTGCTGTCACGAATATAGAGGACGGAGTCAGGGTTGCAAACGAGATAGGTTATCCCGTGCTCGTCAGACCTTCATTCGTGCTCGGCGGAAGAGCTATGCAGATAGTATCCGGAGAGGATGAAATCAGGCACTATCTCAAGACCGCCGTTGAAGTCGATGTAGATAAGCCTGTACTGGTAGATAAATACATCCAGGGCAAGGAAGTCGAGGTCGATGCCATATGCGACGGCAGGGATGTATTCGTTCCGGGCATAATGGAGCTTGTTGAGAGAACCGGTGTACACTCGGGCGATTCCATCTCCGTATATCCGACTTTTTCCATCAGTGACAGCGTAAAGGGAAAGATACTCGGGTACGCCAAAAAACTCGGCATAGGAATAGGTATAATCGGACTATACAATATACAGTTCATAGTGGATGAAAACGATGATGTATTTATAATAGAAGTAAATCCGCGCTCATCCAGAACCGTGCCTTTCCTCTCAAAAGCGACGGGCTACAGCCTCGCGGATATAGCAACTGAGGTAATACTCGGAAGAAGTCTCAAAGAGCAGGGAATATTCGATTTGTATCCTGAAGAGAAGAAGCGCTACTACGTCAAAGTTCCGGTGTTCAGTTTCAACAAGATAAAGGGTCTCGATACCTATCTCTCACCTGAGATGAAATCGACGGGAGAAGCCATCGGCTACGATAATAAACTGAACCGCGCGCTCTTCAAAGCACTCACGGCATCAGGCACCAAGCTCAGAAACTACGGCACGGTATTTGCGACGCTTGCCGGAGATGACAAGGCAGAGGCATTGCCGCTTATCAGGAGATTTTATAACCTCGGCTTTAACATAGAGGCGACTCCGGGAACTGCGAGATTCCTTAAAGATAACGGGATCAGAACGAGGTCGCTTCGCAAGATAAGCGAGGGTTCCGAAGAGATACTCGATGCAATCAAAAACGGACATATTGCATACATCATAAACACGCGTAAGGTCGGTGACCACGTTCAGGCAAATGACGGCGCAATGATACGTCAGTGTGCCAGCGAGAACAACGCAACGCTGTTTACCTCGCTCGACACCGTAGGAGTGCTGCTCGATGTGCTCGAGGAAACAACGCAAACGATTTCGACCATAGATGCGTAAACATATTGAGTAAAAAAGAGAGAAGTTATGAAACAGGGATTATTCACAATAACGGAAAACGAAAAACTGACACCATCGACCTACAGGATGAAACTCGAGGGAGATGTGTCGGCTATATCTGTCCCGGGCCAGTTTATCAATATTAAACTGGACGGACATTTCCTGAGACGTCCTATCAGCGTGTGTGATGTGGACATAAGCGACCCTGCTTCCGGCAAGGGAACTGTGACAATTATCTATAAAGTGCTGGGACAGGGAACGGATGAGATGAGCCACATGAGTCCGGGCACCGAACTTGACGTGCTGACAGGTCTCGGATACGGTTTTGATATCAGAGATGCAGGAAGTATGCCTGTGCTGATAGGAGGGGGCGTCGGTATTCCGCCACTTTACTATACAGCCAAGATGATGGAAAGCTTTGCTGCACCACCTATAGTAATCCTCGGATTTAATACCAAAGAGGAGATGTTCCTGATCGATG
Source organism: Mogibacterium sp. (assembly GCA_017434685.1). Taxonomy (GTDB): domain Bacteria; phylum Bacillota; class Clostridia; order Peptostreptococcales; family Anaerovoracaceae; genus Crickella. Next base: position 205 of record JAFREV010000055.1, on the reverse strand, counting down.
AATTCATCGCTCTCAAATGCAGCATAATAGTCGCTACAGCGGACGGAAGTGCGGGAGTTAAAGGCACAGTAGTAGATGCCTTAAAAGAACTTTTGAAATATCCTAATGCCAATGTTTCGCACTTCTACGCCTGCGGGCCTGAGGCTATGCTGAAAGCCCTGTATAAAGCGGCTTATCAAGAGGCCGGCATAAGCGGACAGATGAG
>JAFREV010000054.1 GCA_017434685.1 Mogibacterium sp. | reverse complement strand
GGCTCATCTTTCTTAACCTCAGGGCTGTCAATTGAAGGCTGTGAGATTACATCGATATCCATTTCTTTAATAGCGTCGAAATATCCTGTCTCAAGCAATTTATTCAGCGCCTCATCCCAGAAAATATCGTGGCCGTAATGGCTCTCGATTATCTTGCGAGGTGCTTTGCCCTTGCGAAATCCGTCAATTGAGAATTTCTCTCTGTTCGCGAGATATGCTTTGTTCAATGCATCTGCAAACTCTTCCTGCGAGAACTCAATCTCGAACTTTACTACTCCGTTTTCCTTTGAAACTTGTTTAGCCTTCATTTGTGTTTATCCTCCGATGTTTTACTTGCTATACAAATGCTCTCTGCAATTTGGACATATCCTCTTCTTCGAGTGCATATTTGTCTTTAATTAATGATGCGAGCGCCATGAAATCATCCTCGTCTCCGTAGTACCATTCGATTTCAAGCTCGCGAATAGGTATGTCGTGCCCGTCAACATGATGGATGATCCCTTCATCCGCCGAAATGCAGCTGATGGATTTGCCTGTGTCGACCTTAAATTCTTTGCGTGTATATTCCATGCTGATTGTCTTGCGGAGTTCCTTGTCTCCGGCAGCCTCTTTCAGCACATCATAAGCGTCGCTTGATATGAACATTTCTATGCTCGGTTTGTCTGCGAGTCTGTCGTCGCTGACAACGAGATTAAACTCTTCTCTTTTGTGCAGTCCGCCGCTGACATTCACGTCCCACTTTATTGTAGCGGTGCACCTGTCATCTTCCATTCTGGTACGAAATGCAATGCCTTTGTTGCGGAAATCGTAATCCGCTGTATCAAAGTATGTTGCATTCATATCAATTGTTTCTACGGCATCTATGCCCATGCTTTTTACTTCAGCACTTTCAACGATACGATCGAATACCGACATATCATCCAGTCTGAATTTGAATTCTGTTTCCATTTCATTCCCTCATAGCGCATTACAGAATACCAACAAATGCGCAGCCCATAGATTTTACTAAAAAACCTGCTATTCTTCAAGTTTTAACAGATGTATTTTGAAATCTGTTCCTTCAAACAATTTATCCGTCAGATTGATGAAGTTATCTGACAAATCGCTGGCGTAATATCTGTCGGTGAACTCAGATCCGGCCGCCAGCATTTCTTTTTCCTGCATAATCTCTTTTGCCTGTGCAACTACCTCTGCGGAAGAGCTGTAAAGCCTGAGATTCGGGTAGAGTTTTTTGAGCTGTCCCGAAACAAGAGGATAGTGCGTGCAGCCGAGTATCAAATCCTCGAAATCGCCCTCGCTTACGAAATCATCCATATAGTGCTTAATGGTAAGCTCCATAATATCTGTATCCGTAAGCCCCTCTTCAATAAGCGGAACTATGGCAGGGCAAGCCATACTCGACACTTTGATATCCGGTTTGATCTTTCTGAGACTTTTGCCGTACATATCACTTCCGATGGTTCCCTTAGTGGCTATGACGCCGACGCTTTCAACCCCGTCGAATACGACTTTTCTGACCGTCGGACCTATTACACCGATAATCGGTATAGCCGGATGCTTTTCTCTCAAGTCATCAAGAGCCCATGCAGTTATGGTGTTGCAGGCTATGATTATCATCTTTGTATTGCACGCAATAAGCCTGTCCACCAGTTGATTGGCAAACTTTACAATAGTCTCCGGCGACTTCGAGCCGTATGGCGTGCGCGCCGTATCACCGTAATATATAACTCTCTCTTCCGGGAGTCTCTTATGAAGCTCCCATACAGATGTAAGACCGCCGAGTCCCGAATCCAAGATTCCTATCGGTCTGTTATCCATTCTTTCCTCCTGATTGTCTCCCCTTCACTATATATTGCCGGGGCCTGATTGCCTTCCCCGCGCCTGAAGGGTTTTTACTGATATTTCTTGATCAGTTCTTCGATATCCGCCTGCATCTTTCTGAGTTCCTTATTGGATATCTCTCCGCTTCTGCCTACCAGTTTCATAAGCTCATCTGCGCTGGTCCTTAGATTCTTGTACTCAGGCGATGCATTCTTTGTATCTCTGTGATCCGCGCCTCCGCTTGAACCACCCTGGGCCTGTTTCTTGACGACAGGCTTGATCTCTGCCTTTCTGATCAGTTCATCCGTTGCGAGATTCCACTCTTCTCCGCTGTACGGAGCTACTGCAGGTTTTCCCGTGGCCTTCGAAACCTCAGCAGCGAAATGATCCGTCACATCATCGTCACCGTGGTTTATGAAGACTCTCACTCCAGGGTCTGTTTTCTTAACCCATTCCAGCAGATGCGGCTCATCCGCGTGGCTGCTGAATGAATCGATCCTCATTATTTCAGCCTGAACATGGATGGTCTCACCGAAGAGTTTGACTTCCTTCTCTCCGTCCAGGAGTTTTCCTCCTACAGTGCCCGGACTCTGATATCCCACAAAGAGTATCGTGCACTCAGGTCTCCAGAGATTGTGCTTGAGGTGATGTCTTATCCTGCCCGCCTCGCACATTCCGGATGCTGATATTATTACCTTCGGTGTCAGGTCTGCGTTGATAGCCTTTGACTCATCGCTCGATACCGAAACTTTGAGGTCAGGGAAAGTAACAGGATTTACGCCAGATTTCAGAAGCTCTATGGCCTCTTCATCGTAATAGTCGTACATCTCCGTGCTGTATATATTAGTAGCCTCCACTGCGAGCGGACTGTCCACTACTACAGGGAAGTTCGCGTGATTCTTGATGAGGTTCTCCTCTTTAATCATCCTTATAAAATAGAGAAGCTCCTGTGTCCTTCCTACGGCAAACGCAGGGATTACGAGGTTGCCTCCTCTGTCGAGTGTCGTCTGTATTATCTTCGTGAGCTGCGCTTTATAGTCAGGCTGCTCAGGATGCACTCTGTCACCGTAAGTGGATTCACATACCACGTAATCGGCATGAGGCGGATCCTGAGGTGACTTTATTAGAGGCTTTTCGACATTGCCGATGTCTCCCGAGAAAAGAATCGATTTCTCTACGCCGTCTTCCTTAAGTTTGAAGAGTATATCAGACGATCCGAGCAGATGACCTGCATCTGTGAAGCTGATGCTGACTCCGTCGAATATTTCCATTTCCTCGCCATATCCCGTTGTCTTGAAGAGAGGCAGAGTGTTCATTACATCCTCGGTCGTATAAAGCGGATGGTATTCTTCCTCTCCTGCCCTCTGGGCTTTACGGTTTCTCCACTGAGCCTCGAACTCCTGTATATGAGCCGAGTCTTTCAGCATGATGTCACAGAGTCTGTATGTAGCCTCTGTTGAATAAATAGGTCCTTTGTAGCCGTTGGCAACCAGGAACGGAAGTTTGCCGCTGTGGTCGATGTGTGCATGAGTCAGCACAACGGCATCTATCTCAGCCGGTGCGATAGGAATCTCGATGTTTTCAAAGAGATCTGCTCCCTGCTCCATTCCGCAATCAACTAATATTTGATTGCCGTTAACATCCAGCATGGTGCATGAGCCTGTTACTTCATGTGCTGCACCGATAAAAGTCAATTTCATACGCTTTCCTCCGACGTTATATTGTCTTATGCTGCAAATTCGCAACTGGTTTTGTCATTATTTTGCATTTAATACCAATTTGGCTTAATTGTATCACATATGAGGCTTTTTTCCGTGTATTTCACAGCAAAATCACAATATTAATTTGAGTACAGGAGTCGACGAAAATCCGTATGAAAAAAATTTTGAAAAATGTTAGCACTCTCTCTTGACGAGTGCTAACAAAAGTGCTACACTGATGTCGTCAAAGAGAAGCGGCCGTACAGAAGGCCACATTCAAAAGATAAAAAAGATATGTATATAAAGGAGGCACAATATGTTTTATCCGAAATTATTCAACGACGATTTCTTTGATGACTTCTTCGACTTCCCTCGCATGAGAGGAATCGAGAGCGCGGCACACAAACCTTTTGCTAAAGTACCGGGCGGTCTGATGAAGACTGATGTCAGGGACAAAGACGGTAACTACGAACTCGACATCGAACTGCCGGGCTACAAGAAGGACGAGATCAGCCTCTCCCTCGAGAACGGCTACCTCTTAGTAGGTGCATCCAAGACCGTTAACGAAGAGGAAAAGGATGACAATGGCAAGCTGCTTCGCCAGGAGCGTTACTCAGGTGCTATGCAGAGAAGCTTCTATGTAGGCGAAGGCATCGACGAAAACGATGTAAAGGCCAAATTCGAAGACGGAGTTCTCTCACTCTCCTTCCCTAAAGAAAAAGAGCCTGAACTCCCTGAGAAGAAAACAATCGCAATCGAAGGTTAACAGCCATACCAATCTCTCATAACATACCTTTACAGATGACTCGCGGCTTAGTCCGCAAAACAAAGAGGTCCTGCAAATGCAGGACCTTTTGCTTTGTATTATCAAAATCCGAGATTGTCGTTTACGAGAACTACGTGAATTCGATTCGGAATCATCGAGTATCTCGTAAACAGTATCTAGCTGCAGATGCAGTCCGGGCTCGTACAATTCATACAGGTTCCCGTCTTGCTGCATGGTGTGTTTTTGTCAAAACGCTGTTTATTTGTCGGGGCAGCGGTGTTTCTTGCTCTCTTGAGAGCTGCCTCAGGATCTGCGCAGACTTTATTCATGCCCGCGATGTAAATGACTTTGCCCGGCCCGAATACCGTAGCAGCTACTCTGTTGCCGTAGCCATCTATGTTGACGAGCACGCCGTCCTGAGTCATGGCGTTTGCACTCGTGAGGAAGTAGTCAGCCGTGAAACCCGCGAGTGCGGCGGCCTCTCTATCCTCCATCTCATCTCTGTCGATGAAATTATAGTTGCCCTTTTTAAGAGCCTCAACAAGTCCGATCTCATGCACGCTCATGCCGCCGCCCATGGTGATTGTTGCGCCTTCATTTATCAAGTCAAGCGCTATCTTAAGTGCTTCTTCTTTATCCTCGGCATAATAGCCTTTCATATTCCTCTTTTCGAGGCCCTTGATTATCTGCTCTGAAAGCAGTTTGTTTCTTTTTGTGATGTTCTCATTCATCTGATTCATCCCCTTTCAGTCTTATATCTTTTCCTGCAAGCATTATACCAATTATTTGAGCATGCCTCAAACAATAAGAGCATAAGTCTTGCATTGTAAGGAGTCTTCATAGATTCAGACGCAGAGCGGCTGGAGAAGGCTTCTTTTACATGTGGGGTAACTTTTTCTTAGTGGATGATGTGTCAGATTTACCCGGCCTCTCCACTTTTTTGCATTAGTAATGCAAGACATAATTCTGTACCGCACTTGTACCGCACTTAAAGTGCCAAAAAGTGCCATTTTTTGATTCTTATTCGCAAACACCAATTCCATATTCAAGCAAGATAAAAGCCCACAATCCTTGAAATTGCAGGCTCTCAATCCTTGTTATTATTGGTGGGGCATATGGGGCTCGAACCCATGACTAAGCGCTGAAACCCTTGAAACGAAAGGAGGTCAAACCGCGCCGCTCAAAGTGTAGTCAAAAGTGTAGTCATAATAAACCGATATCCATTACATCTCCATTTTCCTTTTTCGCTCCTTGTTTCCCAAAGAAGCTTTTTCAGATTCCTTCGGTCCCCTTTTTAGCTTAGTCGTTTGGCGTCTTACTTAACAGTTACCTTAACTCCCTTTCTTACGCCGTTTGTGGCTACTGCATATACGTAGCATGTGCCAGGATTCTTAGCAGTGATAACTCCTTTGCCGTTTACTTTGGCTACGAAAGGATTACCGCTTACGTATCTCAGTCTCGGTGCATGTGAGGTCAAGATGAGGATCTTCTTCGGTTTAACCTTCTTGATGCTTGCTTTAATTGTGAAGGTCTTGCCTTTCTTCAGGCTTACGGCAGCTTTCTTAACACTTACGCTCTTGGCATCTGTGTATCTGCCCTTGTAGCCTGCAGTGAAGCCATGGTACATCAGGCTCTTGCTGATGTATTTCTTCTTGCCGCCCTGCATCTTGTATGCACGTACAT
>JAFREV010000053.1 GCA_017434685.1 Mogibacterium sp. | reverse complement strand
ATGCCATAGTTCCGCAGGAACCGTTGGTGTTTGACATACTGCCGCTGACACTTGAAGAAATATTTATTCATGAGCTGGGAGGTGACGATGATGCTATCAACGAGCTCTTATTCTAAGACAATTATTAAAGATAATTTCAAAAGATATTGGGCAATTCCGGTCGTAGGGATGCTGGCATATATTCTGATAGGTATACTCCCGCTGGTGCTGAATTACAGATCTTTCGTAGAGATAACCGAGCATGCCGCAACGATTATGCAGGCTGCAAGTTTCTCAATCAATTCGATTATTACGATAATGGCCGTAGCGGCGGCATCGGCAGCATTTGATTATCTGCATGATCCTGTCAGTTCAAATGTTATACATGCATTTCCGACGGACAGAAAGAAACTCTTTGTATCTGCTGCCATTTCCGGATGGATTATGATGATGGTTCCTCTGATCGTATTTGCCCTGATGACACCAATGTTCAGAGGAGCTACAAGCCCGAACGGCAATCTGAAATACGATATGTACTCCGAATCAATGGTGAAGGTAATGGAAGCCAAAGAGGTGTTCACGGTCTCACATATGATTCAGTTCATATTGATAAGCACCGTCACGGCAACTTGTGTGTATGCAATCGCCTGCCTGGCCGGGGTGTTGTCCGGACGCAAGGTCATTCAACCGCTGCTTGCATACTTCCTGTTCTTCCTTCCGGTAACAACGGTGTTCCTGATGCAGAGCATATGCAGTCAGTATCTCTTCGGATATGCAGAAGCGGATCTGGACTACGATTTATTAAATCCTATGTTATACGCATTGGGCAGAGGCGGCAAATTCGGTGTTGGCGGCAGTGCCGGCATAGATGGCGCAGATGCGGGGAGGCTGGTTTACTATCTGGCAATCAGCTTAATACTCCTGTGGCTTTCAGCATGGATATACAAAAAGATTAAACTGGAGCGCATAGGCAATGCCACTACATTTCCGGTGGCAGGAGACATACTTGCAACGCTGCTGACGTTGATAGGCACACTGGGCTTTTCAGAACTGACGGCAGATCTCATGAGCAATGACAAAGGCGGAAAAGCAATGAGATTTATCATACTAGCAGTGGTCTCTTCAATAGTGTTCTATGCGATAGTGCGTATGATAGCCGATAGCACACCATCGATATTTAACCTTGCAAACATAAAGAAGTACGGTGTTTGCCTGGCAATTCTACTGGTGATACTCGCGTTTACTGCGCTTGATGTTACAGGCTACGGGAAAAAGGTGCCTGAGGTTTCAGAAGTGGCAAGCGTACATGTGAAATCCGGATTTCCGAATGATGTGTTTGAAGTCGACGCTGACTTTAAGGATGCCGACACCATAGCGGTTTTATCGGAGCTGCAAGAGGCTGTGATAGAAGACAGATATGTAAACAATGAGGATGCTATGTACGATTCGATGGAGCTGAGCTGGAAGCTGAAAAAAGGCAAGGAATTATCGAGGACCTATCTTGTGAATCGGGGAAAGGGCTTTGATAAAACGGAAGCTTCGCTTAAAAAACTGTACAATACAACGGCATACAGAGAGAAACTGCACATCGATACAGAAGCGATACTAAAGAAATGCAAATACGTCGAATTCTACAGGGAATCGATGGACGAAGAATACACACGCATAAAGAAGGAAGACCAAAAAGCGTTTCTTGATGCCGTGGAGAAGGACCTTTCTCTCGTGCCGTATGAGGAACTGAAGCAGTTCAACGGGGAGTATGACGAGGAAGGCAGAATGTACATAGAAGTGTGCGCCCCGGATACAAACGGCAATGATATTAAAACTTACTTGCTGAACAAAGACGCTGAGAATACAAATGCTTTCCTGAAAGATAAGGGATATATTAAACCGTGAATTATAAGAAATCAGAACGCTCATAGTCCATATATGTAAGAAATGAAATAAAGCGGTCTGCACTGCAGACCGCTATTATGTGTACCGAAACTCAATCATCCCAGTCATCATCCCAATCATCGTCGTATCTGTCGTCCCAATCGTCATCATAGTAGTCATCGTCATAATAATATGTGTTATTTGACGGTTGCGTAGTTGCCGGAGGGGCAGCTTCGACCTGAGGAGCGCTGTTCGCCTTAGGCGCAGTGTTTACTGCCGGTTCCTGACTTGAAAAATCCGGAGTCCACTCTCTCTCAACGGACTTTTCCAGAATATCTCCCGTGTATGCGTTGATCTCGTAATCGTATTCTTTTCCGTCACAGTAGAACTCAACATCATAGTCGATTATCCTATCGTCCCTGTCGAGATGAGCGTGGAGGTAAGTAGCGTCAGTTTCAGATACGCCTGCATCCTTGAGAGCTATTTCCTTGGCTCGATCTTCACCGATATAGTTCTTAAGATTGTTTGTGCTTGCATTATTCGCAAACGCGCTGTTGTTTGCGATGTACATGGCCATTATGCCGGCCGCGGTCAATATTGCAAAGAGCAATATCCCGATTTTTTTAATCTTAGTAGTCATAGCTGGTCTCCTTTCTTTATCTGCTGTCATTATATTTGCACACCGTTAAGGCCTGATTAAGAACGAATTATTTCTCTGTTAAGAAAAAGAAGATCGTTGTTGACAGTGGCGAAAGCCGTGTTTATACTTTGTATAAACAGTCTTTCAAGGAGGTATCCTCTATGCAAATGGTATTTAAAAAGTGGGGAAACGGAACGGGATTATTGTTCAGCAAGGAATTTTTGCAGATGGCAGGCCTTGCATTAAATGACGCAGTTGATGCCGAAATTGTAGATGGAAAAATCGTTCTTACACCTAAATTCCGGCATCGCAGCCTGAAAGAGAGAGCTGCGGAATATGGCGGAGAGCTAAATCTTACAGGCGAGTACGATTGGGGTGAGCCTACGGGAAGAGAGGTCTGGTAGGCTATGAAAGCAGAGCAAGGAGAATTACTCAATATTGCCGGTATAGCAGATCCTGTAATTGTTGTCAGTAACAATTTCTTTAACGAAGAAGAAATGGCTGTAATATGTCCCGTTGTAAACAATGCAACAGAGGGAGCACTTCACATTCGACTTAATCATCATCAAGTCGAAGGCGTTGTTTTGTGTGAGCAAATGAAAGTCATAGATCTCAGAGCAAGAAGATTCTCTAAACTGGGAATTGCGGAATACCACGATGTGCTGAATATTGCTGACGCAGTAATGGGCATATTTGATTATCAGGTGTTTTAGTTTAGGAAAAGAGATGAAATACAAGGCACTTAAAATTGAAACAAGAAAGGACAATCTTCAGGGAACGGTAGATGCACTGACGGCCGGAGGCTTTGAGTCTTTGGTTATCGACGATCCCGAAGATCTGAGAGATATAGAGGAGCACCCGGAGTGGTACAAGTACGACTATATAGAAGAAAACTTGTCTGACGCTGCCCGCAAACCTGTAATCACAATATACTTCTCGGACGATGAAGAGGGTATGCAGGAAGTGGAAAGGGCAAAGGCAATCGCTGCTGAAACAGGTGCTGACTGCAGCATATCCACAACAGGGGACGACAGCGAATGGCTGTATAAGTGGCAGGAGAACTTCAAACCGACCAAAGTTGGAGAACTCATAGTCGTGAAGCCGAGCTGGGAGGAATACAGCGCGAAAGCGGACGAACTCGTAATCGAGATGGATCCCGGCATGGCGTTCGGATCAGGCCTTCACGAAACCACGACTCTCTGCATAAAAGCACTTGAAAATGTGCTCGCTGCTGAACGGGGCATCCCAGCTCCGTCTTCGATTCACCGTGAACTGCCCCTTGCACGCTCGCATCAGTACCCTTGGGTTTTGGATGTCGGAACCGGCACGGGCATACTCGCAATTGCTGCGATGCTGCTCGGTGCGAAGCACTGCCTGGGAATAGACATAGATGCGGACGCGGTAAGAATTGCCAAAGAGAATGTGGAACGCAACGGACTGACGGACAAGATCGAACTTCGCGAGGGCGATCTCATGGCGGGCGTGGACTTCGAGGCGGATATCATAGTCGCCAATCTCATGGCAGACCTCGTTATCAGACTCGCACCGTCGGCGGCAGAGCATCTTAAGCCCGGAGGTATATTCATCAGCTCGGGCATTTTAGATATAAAGGAAGATATTGTAGCAGAGGCTGTCAGAGAGGCGGACTTCGAAATCATCGAAGTCCTGCATGATGGCGAATGGTGCGCCATAGTGGCGAAGAGGAAGTAAAATGGTAAAGGAAGTAAATCTTGAGAAAATGCTTGCAGACGCAACAGAGAATTTCACGACGGGATTTATGTGCTCGGAGTCGGTGCTCGACGTTCTTAACAGGCACTACGAGCTCGGCATAGGAGAGGAAGCGATCGCGATGTCCACGGGATTTCCATACGGATTCGGCGACGGCGGCAATGTCTGCGGAGCAGTCGCGGGAGCGACGATGGCACTCGGCAAAGTCTTTGGCCGCACGGTCAAAGGAGACCCTGCATTTCAAAAGTGTATAGATCTCGTAAGAGAGTTAAACGACGATGTCATCGCTGAGTACGGCTCGGCGATTTGCCCTGAACTCATTAAGGACTATGAGTTTACGGACCCGGAGCGCAAGACGCACTGCACCGGAATAGTGCACGCGTGCATCAGATCGTTTGCCAAAATAATGGAGCGAGAACTCGATATAGAGATAGTATAAAGCGCGCAAGCGGCAGTTCTTGCTTGACGCTTTTTGTTGACACAGAAGTCGTGAAACAGTTAAAATTTAAAGGCGGACAATAGTTAACAAGCGTGGTAGGCGCATGAGATATCACCAAGGAGGATATTAATATGGATATGAACGATGTAATGAAAATGATGCTTAACAGCGGCAATCTCGGACAGATAGGCCAGCTCCTCGGAGTTAATGAGCAGGAAGCATCCTCGGCACTTGAGGAAGTTCTCCCTATGCTGCTGCAGGGTATGCAGGGACAGGCTAAGAACAAAGATACACAGCAGGGATTCCTGCAGGCACTTCAGGATCACGGACAGAAAGACACAAATGATTTCTCGAAGTTCCTCAAGAATGTAGACACTGATGACGGTGCTAAAATCGTAAAGCACCTCCTCGGAGCTAAGGAAGAGGAAGTTGCTGCAAGGGCTAAGAAAAAGAGCGGACTTGACACCAAGACTATTCTGAAGATCATGGCCATCGCTGCACCGCTTCTGATGAGCCAGATGGGAAAGAACGCTAAGACAGCTAAGCAGACAAGCGGTTCTGATGACATGCTGAGCATCGTAGGCGACCTCATGGACGGCGTTGATGCAAGCGACATCTTCAAAATCGCAGGCAAACTCCTTAAGTAAGGTTTCATTCGGATAATAAGGCCGGCACTTCGGTGCCGGTTTTTCGTCCGCAGAATCCGAGCAGAGACAGCGACACAAGGGTAAAGGAAGGCGACCCGAAATACGCTGAAGGTGTGGACGCCTGGATGCTGCGTTCGGTTCCATCCTAAGTCTCTTAAACTTAAGAAAACCGCAATCACTATAGGCAAAGGCAAGAGCGCGACAATAAACGCTATTGTCACCAAGGCAAAAAGCGGCAAGAAACTTGCAACAAACCACGCTCCTAAGTTAAGATTAATCAGCAACAATCCTGCGATTGCCACAGTAAATGCAAAGGGCAAAGTGACAGCCAAGAGCAAAGGCAAAGCGGTAACCTACGTCCAAACCATTAACGGTATTTGGAAGACATGTAAGATAACGGTTAACTAGAAGAGATGAAGCTAAATGTAATCAGAACGACAAATACCAATCCGTATGAGAATCTCGCGCTTGAGGAGCATTTAACCATGAATGCCAAGGAAGGCGAAGTCACGCTGTATTTGTGGCAGAACGCTCACACCGTGGTAATCGGCAGAAATCAAAATCCATGGAGAGAGTGTGATGTCGAAGCCATCAAGAGAGATGACGTCTATCTGGCGCGCAGGATCTCCGGCGGAGGCGCGGTCTACCACGACATGGGAAATCTAAACTTCACATTCATAGCAAGAGACGGGCTCTTCGATGTTGAAAAACAGACCGAGGTCATACTGCTGGCTTGCAGATTGCTCGGAGTCAACGCGATTAAGACGGGAAGAAACGATCTGACCGTTGACGAAAAGAAATTCTCCGGCCATGCGTACTTCTCCACGAACGGATACAATTACCATCACGGCACGATAATGATGGAGGTTAACGGAGAGGATTTGACCAAGTATCTGAATGTGCCGGATTCCAAACTGAAGAGCAAGGGCGTTGCATCTGTGCGCTCGCGAGTGACCAATCTCTGTGAGCACATTAAGGACGACAGACTGAGGAATTCAGAGCTTGCAGTTCAGATCGAGGCTATGAAGAACATGCTCGTTCTGGCCGCCGAAAAAGTATACGGCGCAGAAGCGATGTTGATGGGCATGCCGGGCATTCCGCAGGAACTCATTGACAAATACAGCTCCGAGGAATGGAGACTCGGCACGAGAATTCCTTTCGAGAAGGATATAATCCACAGATTCGACTGGGGCGAGGTGGAAGCTCAGCTCGTTATGAAGGGTGAATACATAGAAGATGCAAAGATATATTCCGACTCCCTTGAGACAGAGGTCTTCGCTGCAGTCGAAGATATGCTGAAGGGCTGCAAATACGATGCATCCGAAATCATGGCTCTCAAAGTGCCGGTGGGCATATCCGCAACAGCCAACGAGATACTCAGGCTGATTGCATCGTCGATATAAACAAGACAATGAAAAAGAAGTGGGCGCGCCCACTTCTTTTTGATTTGTTGTAATCATTAAAGCATAAGCTCGTAGATCTTGCGGCAGTCTTCGGTGTCCAGTTTGACAAATCCGTTGACGGAGCCGTCCCTGCCGTTTCCGTAGCAGAGAGCCTCTACGAGTTTAGGAATGTCCTCTTCCTTGGCTCCGAGCTCTTCGAAGTTAACCGGCATACCGATGCTCTTAACGAAATTCTTCAGCGCGCCGATTCCGGCCTTGGCTGTAAGCTCCGGATTGTTGTAATCCATCGAGCATCCCCATACTCTTGATGCCACCTGGGCAAATCTCATGACATCGTGCTTCATCACATATGTGAATACAGCAGGCATTACGACTGCAAGCCCTGCACCGTGCGCTACGTTATACAGAGCCGAGAGTTCGTGCTCGAGCTGATGGCTGTTCCAGTCCTGGGTTCTTCCGACTCCGCAGGAGTTGTTGTGAGCCATCATACCCGCCCACATGATGTTGGCACGTGCATCGTAGTTGTCAGGGTTCTCAATCACGCGAGGACCCTCGTGAATCATGGTCATCATAAGGCCTTCGATGAGCCTGTCTGTCACCTCGACTTCTTTGGTATTGGTCAGATATCTCTCGTAAAGATGAGCGATGATGTCCGTGACTCCGCATGCCGTCTGGAAAGCAGGGAGAGTCTGTGTGAGCGCCGGATTCAGAATACTGAATCTCGGACGGATGGCATCTCCCGATGCTCCGCGTTTCATCATACCGTCTTCGTTAGTAATAACCGAGTCAGGGCTTCCCTCGCTGCCTGCTGCCGCAATCGTAAGGACGGTTCCTATAGGAAGAGCTTCTTCGATTTCCTTACCGCAGTAGAAGTCCCAGAAATCTCCGTCATAGACGGTGCCTGCTGCAATCGCCTTCGACGAGTCGATAACACTTCCGCCGCCGACTGCCATTATGAAGTCGATGCCTTCTTTTCTGCAAAGCTCGATTCCCTCGTATACGAGACCGCTCAGAGGATTTGGCTGTACTCCGCCGAGCTCGATATATTCGAGGCCCGCTTTTTCAATAGATGCCTTAACTCTGTCGATAAGACCTGAGCGAACAGCGCTTCCGCCGCCGTAGTGGAGCAGAACTTTGGTGCCGCCGAATTTCTTTATCATCTGACCGGCTTCGTTCTCACGGTCTTTGCCGAATACGAAATGTGTAGGTGAATAAAAATCAAAATTATCCATGCTTGATACCTTTCTCTGTTAGTATTCATTTTGTTTATAAAATGCACTTCCATTATAAAGTCTGACCAAGGCTGAAACAAGCAGAAAAGAGAGCGAAAAAAGAGCGAAAAGACTTTACTGTGTTTTGCGAATTATGCATCTCCGAGTTTTTCGATTCTGTTGTGATGTATTAAGGTTCTTTGGTACAATTAAGTGCACATT
>JAFREV010000052.1 GCA_017434685.1 Mogibacterium sp. | reverse complement strand
TCCCTTGGTAACAAGAGCTATCTCAATAGCCTTTTCTATGCTGTCTGCGTCCACATTCATTCTGCAGGCGCGATTAAATGATTTGCGTTTAATTGCACTGTCTATACATTCTTTATTCGGGCAAAGATAGAATCCTCTGCCTTCACTTTTGTCATCTCTGTCCGCTGCGATTCTGTCTCCCTGCAGGGTAAAACGCATCAGTTCATCCTGTGGTTTAGACTCCCTACATGAAATGCATCTACGCATCGGTTTCGTCGTCTGATTTCTCCTCAACTTCAGCTTCCTCTTCTGCAGTCTCTTCAGGTTCTTCGGTTTCAGTTGCCTCTTCAATTACTTCAGGCTCTTCAGTCTCTGCAGTCTCCTCAATATCTACTGCTTCCTCAACTGCAGGTTCTTCAAATGCGGCATCGTCTGCATCTTCGTATTCATCGAAGTCAAATCCCATCTCTTTGAGCTGATCGTTGCTCTTGATGTCGATTTTCCATCCGCTGACTCTTGCAGCGAGTCTTACATTCTGACCTTCTCTGCCGATAGCAAGTGAAAGCTGCTGCTCAGGAACAACTGCGGTAGCAGATTTTTCATCTTCATTGATGTATACACCCTCTACAATGGCAGGTTTGAGAACGTTGCTGATAAGAACGGCAGGGTCCTCGTCCCAAACGATGATATCTATCTTTTCGCCAAAGAGCTCATCAGTGATGTTCTGAACTCTGGCTCCTCTGTTACCCACGCATGCTCCTACAGGATCTACGTTAGGGTCATTGGAATGTACAGCGATTTTTGTACGTGAACCGGCCTCTCTTGCGGTACCTTTAATCTCAACTGTTCCGTCTGCGATTTCAGGAATTTCGAGCTCAAACAGTCCTCTTACAAGTCCCGGATGTGATCTCGAAAGCAATACCTGAGGTCCTTTGCTCTCTTTCTTAACGTCCATTACATATACTTTAATTCTCTCGCCAGGCTTGAAGTTTTCTGTTTTAACCTGCTCGGATGCAGGAACTCTTCCTTCAGTCCTTCCGAGTGAGATAAGCATTGTTCCGTTATTGATTCTCTCAACTTTACCGGTGACAATCTGGCCTTTTTTCTCGATGAACTCGTTATATGAGTTTGTTCTCTCGGCCTCTCTGTTCTTCTGAACGAATACCTGCTTTGCTCCCTGTGCTGCGATTCTGTTGAAATCTTTAGGGTCGATTTCATACTCAACAATGTCGCCGAGTTCGTATCCGTCGTAAATAGCCTTGGCGTCAGCAAGAGAAATCTGAGTAAGGTCATCCTCGACCTCCTCAACTACTTCCATTCCCCTATATACAGTAACTTCACCGTTCTCCATATCTACGTCTACTCTGACGTTGGAAGCTCCGTAATTCTTCTTGTACGCATTCTCGATAGAGTCTTTGATGGCTCCGATGATCTCTTCTTCGGATAAGTTCTTTTCTTTCTTGAGATCTTCAAATGCTTCCAAAAAATCGTTGTTCATCATGTCCTCCTATTTGAAAACTACTGCCAAATTTATCTTAGAAATCTTATCTGCCGGAATACCGACTTCTCCATCATCCGTCCTTATGTTGATGATGTTGTCGTCTTTTCCGAGCAATGTACCTTCAAGATTCTTACTGCCGTTAATTTGCTCATATGTCTTGACTTCAACCTGCCTACCGGCAAACCTTATGAAGTCGCTTTCTTTGATGAGTTCTCTGTCAAGTCCCGGAGAACTCACTTCGAGGTTGTAGCTTCGCTCGATTATATCGTTCTCATCGAGTTTATCACTCAGGAACCTGTTCAAAGCCTCGCATTCTTCAATGCTGACGTATTCGCTGCTCGCGTCTGCGGGTTTGTCCGGAAATACTCTCAGCACCCAGTCCGAACCCTCTTTCTTATATTCCACCTTGTAGAGTTCGAGATTGTTCTCATCAAGGTAGTCAGTGAGGAGGGCCGTCACCTCGCTTACTATGTCTCTTTTGGCCATATAGCCTCCGTATATTTCGTATACATAAGTGAAAGAGTGGGCCTCCCCACTCTTTCGAAATAACTTACCGTGCTTATATATATCACTTAATTGTTCAAATTGCAAGCCTTTTGTTAATCATCAGCATCATCCGGAGCTACGTTATCGACGTCATTATTTTCATCCGTAGTTTTCTGTATGTTTGTCTTTTCGTTTTTGCTTTTCGGCTCTGTACCCTTTGTGTAATACTCCCCGTTTTTCTTGATGACATTGTCAGGCTTTTCTTTGTATGTTCCGCCGTGTGCTCCGTCGACCTGACTCATAATCTTGCTCCATAAAGCCGCGGCTGCAGGCGAGCTCTCATACATCGTTACGTTATCATCGGTTCCTATCCACAATGCTGCTGAATATGTAGGCGTAAATCCGTCAAACCATATGTCGTAATTGTCATTGGTGGTTCCTGTTTTACCGCCGACTTCAACTCCGCTGATTTTAGCATTATTGCCGATTCCGTCGCTGACGACTGTCTTGAGAATATCTGTCATGATCCACGCAACGCCTTCATCCAATACGCGGACTTCCTCCGGATTGCCCTCAAGTATCACCTCACCGTCATTGTTCTCGACCTTCGTGTAGCAAACAGGCGAATACCTTATGCCACCGTTAGGGAATGCGGCATAAGCTAGTGACATATCAAGAGGTGTTACACCTTCTGTCATAGCTCCGAGTCCGAGCGCGGCAAGGTTTACGTCATTGTACGCTTCTTCTCTGTCCGTGATAAGTGTCGTGACACCGAATTTTTCTACCATCTCGGAAGAATAATCGATGCCTATCTGAGTGAGCAGTTTAACAGCGCATGTATTAATAGACATCTCAAGCGCCTTTCTGAATGTCCTTTTGCCTGTAAACGATCTGCTCGCATTTAGTGGCCAGGTCTTGCCGTTTATCTTAAGCGGCTCATCGGTTACGTTTGATCCCGCGGTTATGTAGTCTCCGTATCCTTTTGCACCTTGTTTGTCAATCTTCTTGTCGACAAACTTAAACTTTTCACCATTTGCAGCATATTCAAAGCTCTTCTGAAGTGCAGGGCCATAAACCGAAATAGGTTTGATGGATGACCCCGGTTGCCTTGGGTTTGTTGCTCTGTTAAATAGCATCTGCCCTTTTGTCTTTCTGGTTCCTGCCATAGCTCTGACTTCCCCTGTGGCCACGTCACTTATTACCATCGCAGCCTCAACCTTGGCATCATCCGCTGCAGCAGGGAAGTTGGACTTATCCTTAAACTCTTCTGTAATAACTTTCTGAGCCTGAGGGTCAAGAGTTGAATAGATCTTGAGACCCTTGGTAAATACCCAGTTCTCTGCCTGTGCCTCAGTCAGATTATGTGCCTCCATCAAATCCTTCTCAACTGTTTCCAGCAGATAATCCTTAAAAGAAGAACGAGAAGCTTCGTTTTCCTTACCCGGTTTGATGAAATCCTCAGCAGGTTTTTTGGCTTCATCAGCCTCTTCTTGTGTTATCATGCCCTGCTCAGCCATAAGATCGAGGACCATATTTCTTCTGTCGGCCGATGCGTCATTTACATAAAGTCCTTTTGACAGTTTACTTGTATGTTCACCTTTTTCATTTACCAAAAGAGCATAGTCTCCCGGCGCCTGAGGAAGAGCTGCAAGTGCGGCACATTGCTCAAGAGAGAGGTCTTCAACTTCCTTGGAGAAATACACTCTTGAGGCCGTATCAACTCCGTAACAGCTGTAGCCAAGATAAATAGTGTTCAGATAGGCCGTCAGTATCTCTTCTTTGCTGAGAAC
>JAFREV010000051.1 GCA_017434685.1 Mogibacterium sp. | reverse complement strand
TGCCGCTTGCCTTGCCGATATCTCTCCATTTTCCCACTCAACCCTTAGCTCATCATATCGTTCCGGTCGATGCAGCTTTGGTCTTCCAAATTTAATACCATTTTCTTTTGCAATTGCTATGCCTTCAGCTTGCCTCTGCCTTATGAATTCTCTTTCTGTTTCCGCAACATAGGATAAAAGCTGTAACACAATATCAGATATCAAAGTGCCTGTGAGATCCTTATTGATTCTTGTATCTAACAACGGCATGTCCAGCACTACAATATCGCATCCTTTTTCTTTTGTAATCTTTCGCCACTCATCAAGAATCTCATCATAATTTCTGCCAAGTCTGTCGATGCTTTTTACTATCATTGCATCCCCGGGCTTCAGCTTTTTGCAAAGTCTTTTGTAGTTTTCTCTGTTGAAATCCTTTCCTGATTGCTTATCGATGAATATGTTTTTTCTATTTTTCACATATTGTTCAAGAGCAATCACCTGTCTCTCCTCATTTTGATCTTTCGTGGATACCCTAGCATATCCGTAGTCCATAGCTCCTCCTTTATTTCACGATGATAAAGCAGTTAAACCTTATTGTTGTACAAGGATTTGAAATCTATTTTACTTTTATATGTCAAGCCCATTTCACCTGCATCACCACGTGAAATCTATTATTAAGATAAAAAGCACCAGGATACGTGCCTTAAATCACGTTTATCCTGATGCACTCATACCTGCAACTGGGCCGATCGGAAAAGACCTACATATTAAATCTGATAATCCGTTAGCAACATTATTGCTTCCTTCTTGTTTATTGTACATTACAACTCAATATTAACCAACATTAAATTGAATTTGCGTAGATATCATTTTTCAATACTTTGGTGCCCCATAACCGTAAATGCATGAACTTCCAACTACGTATGACAGCCTCTTGCAGGCATCTCCGGAATTGCCCTCGATGGTACAAACGGTTCTGCCATCGCATTTCTTAACTATTCCTACATGATCTCTGGTTCCGTCTGCTCCCCAATCGAAAAAAAATATCTCCCGGAGCCGGCCTGTATGACCTCGTCTGAAACTGGCCTCTACTTTTAAACCAGTCAACGCCATCACCCACAGCGGCAAATTTCGGAATAGTTCCGCTCTTGAGATATCTGCACTGGTCAGCACACCATGATACATAACATGCGCACCACTCTACCCGTCCGCTGAATCCATACCATGACCATAACTTCTTTCCGCCAACATTACCTATGCGAATCGTAGCACTCAATGACTCCCGGTGCAAAGGTGCGATTTTTGATTATTTGTGATATACAAAAAGCGGTGAAGACCTTGAAAACAAGGTATCTTTACCGCTATGTTTCTTTTCTGTAATTATAGTAGCAAATTAGTAGCAGAATGTTTGTCCCTCTAACTGAGACGCAGTGTTTTCAACGCTTACATCGGATGAACAAACCCATATCCACTACTCCCACTCTATCGTGCTCGTAGGTTTATTTGAGATGTCCCACATGACTCTGTTGACACCCGGGACTGTCTCGATGATGCGGTCGCGGATGCGGCAGAGCATATCCCATGGGAGCTCTACGGACTCAGCGGTTACGGCATCTACTGTGTTGATAGCTCTTACGATTACAGGCCATCCCATGTAGCGTTTGCCGTCCTTGATGCCCGTGGACTGTATGTCAGGAATGACTGCAAAGTACTGCCACGGTGTCTGTTCCATCTTGCCGATTTCTTCTCTTACGATGGCATCCGCCTCGCGAAGTGCCTCGAGTCTGTCTCTCGTAATCGCTCCCGTGCATCTGACTCCGAGTCCCGGTCCCGGGAATGGCTGTCTGTATACCATACTGTCAGGAAGTCCGAGTGCTGTTCCTACTACTCTGACCTCATCTTTGTATAGGAGTTTAACCGGCTCTACGAGTTCGAACTGCAGGTCTTCAGGAAGCCCACCTACATTGTGGTGGGCTTTTACACCATCGGATTCTAAGATGTCCGGATAGATTGTGCCCTGTCCAAGGAAACCAATGCCCTCGAGTTTGGATGCTTCTTCTGCGAACACATCTATGAATACCTTGCCGATTATCTTTCTCTTAGTTTCAGGTTCATCAACTCCTGCAAGCTGATCGAGGAATCTGTCAACGGCATCCACGTAGATGAGGTTGGCTCCGAGCTCTTCTCTGAACACCTTGACTACCTGCTCAGGCTCTCCCTTTCTGAGAAGCCCGTGGTTGACGTGCACACAGGTCAGTCTGTCACCAATCGCCTTTATGAGAAGTGCTGCGACTACCGATGAGTCTACTCCGCCCGAGAGTGCGAGCAGGACTTTTCCGTCCTCTCCGACCTGCTCTCTTACAGCGGCCACCTGCTCTTCAATGAACTTATCCGCAAGTTCTTTAGTTGTAATTCTTTCCATTGTTTCAGGTCTTACATCTGCCATTTATCTTCCTCCGTTTATCTATCTCTGTCCCGTTGACGGGCCTACTTCCTTAAGTATTACGTCGTGCGCTCCGCCTTCAACTATGCTGACAGCGGATACAAGAGTGAGTTTTGCATTTTTCTGGAAATCCGGAATGTTGAGCGCACCGCAGTTGCACATGGTCGACTTAACTTTTCCGAGCGACATCTGCACGTTGTCGTGGAGGGATCCCGCATACGGTACGTATGAGTCGACGCCTTCCTCGAATTTGAGCTTGCTGTCTCCTCCGAGATCGTATCTCTGCCAGTTCCTTGCTCTGGCTGAACCCTCGCCCCAGTATTCCTTGACATAGTTGCCGTTTACCATAAGTTTGGCTGACGGCGACTCGTCGAACCTGGCGAAGTATCTGCCGAGCATAATGAAGTCTGCTCCCATAGCGAGTGCGAGTGTCATATGGTAATCATAGACTATGCCGCCGTCCGAACAGATCGGAATATATACTCCGGTCTCCTTGAAATATTCATCTCTGGCTTTTGCTACATCTATGACTGCAGAAGCCTGACCTCTTCCTATACCCTTCTGCTCTCTCGTAATGCAGATGGAGCCTCCACCTATTCCTATCTTTACGAAGTCCGCACCGCAGTCTGCAAGGAATCTGAATCCGTCCGCATCGACTACGTTTCCTGCTCCGACTTTTACCTTATCTCCGTAATGATCTCTGATCCATTTGATTGTGACTTCCTGCCACTCGGAGTAGCCCTCGGACGAATCGATTACGAGTACGTCTGCGCCCGCCTCAAGCAGTGCCGGAACTCTTTCCTCATAATCTCTTGTGTTGATGCCCGCTCCGACTATATATCTCTTGTTCTCATCCAGAAGTTCATTAGGATTCTCTTTATGTGAATCATAGTCCTTTCTGAATACGAAAGATGTGAGTCTCTGTTTCTTATCTATTATCGGAAGTTGGTTTACTTTATTGTCCCAGATGAGGTCGTTGGCCTCCGAAAGTGTAATACCCTCGCGTCCCCATATCATTTTGTCAAACGGTGTCATAAAGTTCGTGACCGGGGTGCTGAGGTCCATTCTCGAGACTCTGTAGTCCTTGCTTGTTACTATTCCGAGAAGTTTGCCGTCAGCTGTACCATCCTCTGTGATGGCTATGGTGGAGTGGCCCTTCTCTTCCTTGAGATTGAGCACGTCCTGAAGCGTGGCATCCGGTTTTAAGTTAGAGTCACTAGGTACAAAGCCTGCTTTATAACTCTTGGCTCTTTTGACCATAGCTGCTTGGCTTTCAACTGACTGCGAACCAAATATAAATGAAATGCCGCCCTCCTTGGCAAGTGCTACAGCCATGTTGTCATCAGACACGGCCTGCATTACTGCGGATGTGAGCGGTATGTTCATGTACAGTTCTGACTCCTCACCCTTTTTGAATTTCACGACCGGTGTTCTCAGCGAGACATTCTCAGGTCTGGCCTCCATATCGGAGAATCCCGG
>JAFREV010000001.1 GCA_017434685.1 Mogibacterium sp. | reverse complement strand
GGAGAAAATCGATCACAGATACCATACCGGACACAACCACTACACCATAATGGTAAAGCGCAATTACAGCAGCGGAATGATCTACAGCCTGGTGGCATTCCTGCTGGCCTTTATTGTCTACATACCAATCCAATTATTTATGGGCCCGAAAGCCCAGCACTATTTGCTCGATGAAATCGTATTCCCGACAGAAATGATTTTCTCAAATATCATAGTAATGGTGGGCGCACCGGTAACCTTCTTTTCGCTGCTTAACAACATGACAGACGCATACATTCTCGCAGAGAAAAGTTCCAACATGAGGCGCCTTCATGCCAAAACCCTGATATCCTCGGTAAACTCAATATTTCTCGCACTGGCATGGGGCTTCGTGTGCGGGAAAATAATAGAAGGGCCTCTGAACTATGCCGGCGGGCTGGTAAAATCCGAGGCTATAAATGTTCCGAAGATACTGGCGAACCTCTCCCCGAGCAGCATAGTTGATCCTTTCCAGAGCATATCTCCGTTCCCGCTCATAATACTCGCCGTAATGTCTACGTACGCGCTGTGCTCAGCGGGCAAATATTTCGACGCCATGAAAAGTGTAATCAAAGGATGCTGCGTCTTGTTTTCAAAAATGCTGACGGTAGTCATGTTCACGCTGCCGGTATTCAGTTTTCTGGCGATGCTGGACGTGCTTATTGATGATGGGTTTGTAGACGTTGGCATGATCTTAATCATGGAAATCATTATCATCCTGAGCCTGTCTGTTCTCGCCCTTTACTACGCGGCAAGACTCAAGCATGCAGGAGTCGGAATAAGAGATTTTTTAAAAAAGCTGCCACCGCTCATCAAGGAAAACATAATCATCAATTCAGCCATAGATGCAGTACCGTTTAACATCAGGTATTGCACCACGAAATACAAAATGGACAGGAAACGGCTTGAGGATTCTATCCCTATACTGGCGGAGATGAACCTCGACGGGAACTGTTTCGTCATCACGCTTATGACCATACTCCTGGTGGAAACAGGATTTGTACACGCCAGCTGGCTCAATCTCTTCGGAATAGCTCTGCTCGCGCTCTTCCTTTCTCTCGGAGCACCGAGCCAACCGGGATCCTGCGTAATCGGACTTATGATCATACTCAACTATCTGGGGCAATACGACTACGTCTGCGTGGCAATCTACGGTGAAGTCCTGCTCGGCTGGTTGGTCAACCTCGTCAACGTCGTCGGAGATATAGTCACCGTCGCAACCGAAGACGAAAACATGAAGAAAATATCGCACAAAAAAACTGCTGAGGCCTGATGCCTCAGCAGTCTTTTTGTCTATGCAATCTCAAGTGCCAATTCTATCATCTGTGTGAGCGAGTTCTGACGCTCTTCGGCAGTCATAATCTCATCCGGATGGTTGAATGAGTCAGATACTGTGCAGATGCAAAGCGCGTTCTTACCGAGCCTGGCAGCGTTGCAGTAAAGAGCAGCAGACTCCATCTCGATTCCCAAAACACCCATCTTGCACCAATCCATCGCGGACTCGGCATCATCGTAGAACGTATCCGAGGACAGGATATTTCCGACCTTGAACTTGTAACCTTTGGCTCTTGCCTCATTAACAGCCTTCTCCAATAATTCGTATGATGCAATCGGAGCATAAGTGCCCGGCAGATTATACTGCGAAGCGTAAAATCCGTTGGTGCATGCAGCCTGCGCAATTACGATATCCTTGAGATGTAGTTCTTCATCGATGGAACCGCATGAGCCGATACGGATAATATTCTTCACATCATAGAATGCAAAGAGTTCGTATGAGTAAATACCTATCGCAGGCTGACCCATTCCGGATGCCATAACAGACACTCTCTTGCCCTTGTACGTACCGGTATATCCCTGTACTCCGCGGACGTCGTTTACGAGCACCGCATCCTCGAGGAACTTCTCGGCAATCATCTGGCTTCTCTTCGGATCTCCCGGCATCAGAACAGTCTCCGCAAAGTCACCGGCTTTCGCATTTATATGAGGGGTTGGAATCGACATATAATTCTCCTTTCACTTCCCTAAAACAGCCGAAATCATTCGGCATCTCATCTATTAAATCTGCTTAATTCTACCACAAAAAACCTTTCCTTAAAAAACAATAATATATAGCATAATCCACCAAAATCGTATAAAATTTGCATAACTATAGGTCTTTGGGTAAAACGCAAGTGTACATGGTTAAAAAGTGAGGGTAAATAAATGACAAATAACCACAAGATGACGAACCGACTAATAGTAACGATTCTATCGCTGCTGATGCTCTTTTCAGCCGGCCCGTTTTTCTTTGCAGATAATATGAGCGCCTATGCGGATGCCAGCGTAGATTCATGGGCAACTCTTAAGTCAGCTATAAACAACGGCGGAACAATCACACTTACAAAAGACATAGTCGCCGAGGATACAATCACTATTCCTGATGGTGTGACCATTACCATAACAGGCGGAAATACTATTTATTCAAAGGCAGGACGAGATAAATACGACTCCATGTTTAAAGTGGAATCGGGAGGAAATCTGACCATCGCCGAAGGAACTACTCTGTCCGGCAAGACAAGCGACGGAAGTTCTCAGAGTTGCCCTGACAATAATCCCTATACAGCAGACAAGTTCACAGGTGGCTTAAGTGAAGATGGCAAGACCTACGAGCCGAAGGGATTCTTCATTCAGGTTGAGGGAGGCGGCAGCGCAACTCTCAACGGAACCATCTCAGATTTTGTTACATCAAGAAATAAAGCGACAACCCCTCGTTACGTAGCTCCTGTTGTAGCAAACGGAGCTAATGCCCAATTCGATTTGGGATCAACAGGTGTTATCAAGAACAACCTTGTCGGATATATCGTTGATGATTTAAAAGCAAACAACGACGCGCAATCTATAAAGCAGTACATTAAAGGTGCAGGCCCTAACATCCCGCGCGTACCGAATGCCAAGACTCAAAAAGCAAACAGCGGAAACTTTGACGGTCGCCCTCGTTCCAAGGACGCGGGCATAGACGGAAGCTCACCGGGAACAGGAATCACTGCTACAGCCGGTGCAGTTATCTATAAGGGCGGTGCCAAAGGTACTGTAGAAGGAACGATTGAAAACAACCGTGCAGATACCGGAGGCATAATGGCCTCAGGCAAAGGCACGGAGGTAAAAGTAAAAGAAGGAACGACCATAACAAAGAACGTCGGAGCTCAGTTCGGAGGAGGTTCTACGGTTGAGCAGGGAGGTCGCATTTTGATGACCGGCGGAACCATGTCCAAGAACGTTGCATGGTTTGGCGGCGGTGCCGTTTTTGCTACAGAAAACGGAGTTGATTGGTTGCTGGGACGAATGAGCGGAGATGACGGCCTTCATCCTGAGTTCGATAAAAGGTTAGATGGTGAATTCTTCATGGAAGGCGGAAAACTTACCGAAAACACCGCCTTTACACGTGGAGGTGCTATTCTCGCAGATTCCGACGGAGTTAATATTAACCAGGGTGAACTCAGCTACAATTTGGGACGCATGCTCGGTGGTGCTATGTATGTTATGGGAGACCACCCGAAGTATGAATATACAGTACAAATGACAGGACTCTATGTTCACGATAATGCAGCGGTTTCGGGCGAATCAAAAGCTCGTGATGCTACAAAAGCAGCCCCTGATAGCCAGATCCTTTCCGATTACTGGAAACCTGATGGGGCGAGCACATTAACATGGAATCATTTAGATGCTCCTCTGGATACCCTGCTTCAGGCGCCGACAACTTGTGGTGATGCAGGTAATATTCTTGACGGCGAAGTTACAGGCGGTGCAGCCAAAGGAAATACTGACGACTGGCTGGACGGTACCGGTGCCCAGGGAACAGGCGGAGGAGTATGGCTCTGTGCATACGGTAACACGATATTTGATGCAAATGAGCCTGACGAAGTAATAATTACCAACAACTGGGCCACAGGCGCCCCGGGGGCTCCATATAATCCGAGTGGTGCATACCACAAGACTCTGGGCGGCTCGGACCTCGCTGATGCGAAGGTAAATAGTGCGGAGTCTGTAGAGGACGGAACCGGTAAACTTATATCGCGCTCGGGAATTGCCGGAGGAAGTGACTTCCACGCCGATACGGGAGGCAAGGGTACAGTCGTAATCAATGGACTGACGGATGCCAATTGGATAAACGAGAACACGAAACAGAAATATGAGTCAGAGGTCTCAAACGGACGTCTCAACCTAAAAAATGCAAACGGAACCGCTATGAACCCGGGTTCGATTAAGGTTAACGTATTCGGAAATCTGGCAAGACACGGCGGCGGCCTTGCTGCCGACGGCACATACATCTTTGGTACGGCAGGCGACCAAGCGACACCATCTGCCACCCTTAGCATTGAAAAGAAATGGATCAATTCAGTAGCAAAGGCGCCGGTAACGATTAAAGTAACGGCAACTACTAAATTCGGAAATGCAGAAATTGCAGATGTGCCTCTTGACGGAGAAGCAAATCCGCCGGCTACGGAATTCGAGACTATGGAAGAACTTGCCCCGGCAGGTAATACCTGGAAAGGAAGATTTGAACTTCCTATGTCGATATCGGCCGAAAACGGTGATGCCAAGGTATACACACTTGTTTACGATGGGGATGAAAATGTCACGACCACGCTTCCGGGATTAACTGTTGTAAAGGGAATGGAACTGGATCCGCTGGACTTTAGGGGTAAAACGGCTCTTGGTTCGGTTTTGAGCGCGGGTAAAAAGGACGATATCAAAGTCCTGTTCGGGGAACCGGAGTACGTTCCGGGAAGAGACCCGAAAATCGTTGATTGGGATGATGTTAAAAAAGAATATAAAACCACCCCTATCACTTTTAATTTTGACGAGTTTAAGGATGACGGATCGGGGCAACTTATTCCTTGTGAGGACTATATCTTTACACCGGGTGAGATAAATCTCAGTGATATTAAAACTGAGATTTCGGCTACGCCGCACAAAAAGTCAACTTATAATCCGCAAACAGGTGAAATCGAGCAGACGGAGGAGATACTCTATAACATCTATCTCTTTGAGATTCCGTTGACTGCTCCTATGACCAATGATAATTGGCCTCTTACTGAGAAGTATGTTAACAAGAAAGTCCATGAAGATATTGTAAACTTTGACCAGGATTTCGAATACGACATCATGGCATATGTGCCTGCTAATGCTACGGAGTTCACGATAAGTGACACACTTGTTAATGGACTTGAGTTTGCAGACAAGTACGGCAATCCGACGAAGAATCCTAAAGAGGCTATTCGATCGATTACCGTGAAATATACGAACAATCACCAAACCGGAGAAAAGGGATCTGTATCTGACGAGCCTTTGCATACATACAATACCAGACCGATAGATTTTATGAAATGGGGAGTGGCTTACGGTGAAAAGTATTATCCGATTATGAACATAGAAGACAAAACTGTTTCGGTCAAATTCGACTATGCTAAACCGGAAGACAACAGGGTGTTTGGAATTAATAATGCCGCTGAATCATGGCTCCCGGGAAGATGGATTCAGGTGACGTTCGGAGCTCGCATAGAGGATAAATATCGCAGTCTGGATGAACTCAAGGCGCTAAGTGCCGAGGTAGAAGATAAGGACAATAGCTGGGAAAACGATGAGACCGACAAACAGGCGCCGGGTGCACACGATTTGGTAGTTGCCAATGGTGACTTAGACCTTGTAGCTTCTCTTGTGTCAGATGTGGGACCTGACCCTATTATGTGGGCAGTACCGGGACCAAGCCGCCTCTTTGCACGTTCAGAACGCGGCGAATACTACGCCACTCCGATGAATGACAAGAGTGGAAACACCTGGCAGCGCATAGATAAAAACAGTGATGACGAGTATTTCGGTGCAAAGGCATGGAAGAATGCGGATAATCGTTATAACGGCAGACCGCCGGAATCATATGATACCGGAGATAGGATAGATTTAAATGATTCAAAACTTGCACCATTAAAGAAACAGGCGTTGGTCATAGGGCATAAACTGGTAAAGGGTGCTGAGGGAGGCTCACGTCTGTTTGTACAGACAGAAGATCCTGCCGGTAACACTCATATCTTTGTGAATGAAGATAAGACCGGTGCTGAATGGCGGGAAATAACATCGGCAGATGGTGATGTGTATACAAACGCTATTAATCGCCTGAAGCCTGACTCAGGTACCATCCGTATGCTGGATCTGAAAACGAAAGAGTATACCCTTAAGGGAGATGGTAAGAACTGGCCGGTAATTTCAGAAGAAGAACACGAAGGTATGGCCAACCAGGGCAAATACGAAGTTAAGTTTGGCAATGGCCCATCGCACACATATAAAACCAATACTGTAACAGTCAATCCTGAAACTCAGGAACTTGAGGCGACCAAAAAGTGGGTAGAAGCCAAGAAGGACGAGATTCCGAGTCCTGAGGACTTCGCATCCTTCCTCATACTTAAAGCGAATAATGAAGACGTAACTGAAAAGTATAAGGACAAACTTACCGTAAAGGATAACAAGGACTTCACATACACGGCCAAATGGGTTGGATTGCCAAATCTTGAAGGCGTTGACTACAGCTACGAAGTGGATGAAGAGAAGATTCCGGGTTTCACCAAGAAAATCGAAGGACTGATTATCACGAATACCAAGACCCGTGAGGAAAAGCCTGAGATTGAAAAGTATGTAAACCAGGCCGTTCACAAAGATATTAAGCTGGATGAGGTATTCACATACGACATCATCGCGTATATCACCAAGGATGCTGACTCTGTGACAATCACAGATAAGCTTAACGATGTGCTGACTTTTGAAAGCAAGGCAGAAGATATCAAAGTCGTAGACCTTGGAGAAGACAACAATCATCTTGTAACAAACAACATATCCAATGTGGAGGTAAACGACAACGCAAGCGTAGCTCAGGAAGGAGAGCCTGTTGATGCTGCCAAGGTAACAGTAGACGGTCAGGATCTCAAAGTCTTCATCACCAACAAGATGAAAGTAATAACCGAGGCTTACGATCCTGTGGAAATTGAGACGATTAATCCTAAGAAAGAGCGCTACTACGAGAAACTCGACGTTCCATATTACGAAAAGACGAAAGACACAGATATCGTTGACGGAAAGGAATACTATACAGAGAGTTCAGGAACTTACACACTTGTAGCAAACCCTGAGAAAGAAGAATTAGTAAATTATTACGAGAAAGTCGAATATGTTCTCACAAAGGATACAAAGCCTGAAGATGGTAAGACGTACTACACGGAGAACGGTAATGAATTCAGTAAAATAACAATAACTCCGGTTAATCCGAAGACGGAGGGATACTTCGAAGAAGGTGCTGACGGCTACGTTGAGACTGAGGATGAAGTGCCTGCTGCCGGCAAGACGTACTATGAAAAGAAAACAATCACCGACGGAAGCAGAGGCTACGAGTATGACGGCGATGAGCAGCCTGTTACGGATCTTCGTGGCCACTGGGTCAAGGTAACTTTCAATGCCAAGATCAAGGACGGACTAAAAGTCGAGGATGTTAAGAAGGCCTTTGAAACGATTAACAGCGATCAGGTAGAGAAAGACCGTGTAGAGGAGAATGTAGGCAATGCACCTGTAGTATCTGCAGAAGACCACACAGGAATTCCGAACAACGCCAAGTATACTATCGGAGTTGCGAGTGAAGCAGGCATACAAGAAGATGTATATGGCGACAGTTCAAACACCGTAACCGTCAAGCCTGAAGATGAAACCGGTGGCGAAGACGGAACCGAACCGGACGACAGAGAAGGAGATGAAGACGTCAAGCCGGATAACGACGAAGAAGGTGACGACAGTAAAGTCAAAGGCGCGGACACCGGAGACGATACTGAGATGATGCCTTGGATGCTCCTGTTCATCGCATCAGCTGCGGCTGTTACCACGGGCGCTGTCTATCGTCGCAAAAGAAGCAGATAATGCAGAAATTTGATGACATAGAACGTATCAATATGATATACTTTTCGGGCTGGCACTATATGCCGGCCCGACAATTTTTCAAGGAAATTTAAGCATGAAAGACATACAAATCAGAGACTTATTCAGAAACACAGACGACTATGCCGGAAAGGAAATCGAAGTATACGGCTGGGTGAGAGGAAACAGAGCATCGAACCAGTTCGGTTTCATCTCACTGAACGACGGATCCTTCTTCACACCGGTGCAGGTAGTCTACGAAGCGGATAAGCTCTCCAACTTCCAGGAAGTATCTAAATTCAGACTTTCCGCAGGCATTAAGGTAAAGGGAGTTCTCGAACTCACACCTGATGCAAAGCAGCCGTTTGAGATCAAGGCAACTGAGATTACCCTCGAGGCGGACTCAGACCCCGACTATCCTCTCCAGAAGAAACGCCACAGCATGGAGTTCCTCAGAGAGATAGCACACCTCAGACCACGAAGCAACACCTTCTCTGCAGTGTTCAGAGTAAGGAGCGTCGCAGCCTACGCCATACACAAATTCTTCCAGGACAAGAACTTCATCTATGTTCACTCACCTGAGATTACAGGCAGCGACTGCGAAGGCGCAGGAGAAATGTTCCAGGTTACAACACTCGACCTCGACAATCTCCCACGCACCGAGGACGGCAAGATCGACTACAGCAAAGACTTCTTCGGCAAACAGACAAGTCTGACAGTATCCGGACAGCTCGAAGGAGAGATCATGGCTCTGGCCTTCCGAAACATCTACACTTTCGGACCTACATTCAGAGCAGAGAACTCCAACACCGCACGTCACGCATCCGAGTTCTGGATGATGGAGCCTGTGTTGGCGTTCTGCGACATCATCGGCAACATGGTCTGAGCCGAGGAGATGATCTTATACTTCATCTGCTACGTCATGGAGCACTGCCCTGAAGAGATGCAGTTCTTCAACAGCTTCGTGGATAAAGGTCTGCTCGAGAGACTTCAGCACATCGTAGACTCCGAGTTCGTCCGCATCACATACACAGAGGCTGTGGACATCCTTCAGAAATCCGGCAAGAAATTCGAGTATCCGGTAGAGTGGGGACTTGAGCTTCAGACAGAGCACGAGAGATATCTCACAGAGGAAGTCTTCAAAAAGCCGATGTTCGTCATCAACTATCCTAAGGATGTCAAAGCGTTCTACATGAGAGTCAATGACGACGGCAAGACAGTAGCTGCCATGGACATGCTCGTACCGGGAGTAGGCGAGATCATCGGAGGCAGTCAGAGAGAAGAGAGATACGATGTACTCGTACAGAGAATCGAAGAAATGGGACTCGACATGGACGAATACGACTGGTATCTCGACCTCAGAAGATACGGCGGAGTATTCCACTCAGGCTACGGCCTCGGATTCGACCGCATACTCATGTATCTGACGGGCATGAGCAACATAAGAGACGTTCAGATGTTCCCGAGAACACCTGGCAACGCAGAATTCTAAACAACGGTATTTATTAAAAGCACATACAACTAGGGAGGAACACATGAAAGGATATTCAAGCGACAAGATCCGCAACATCGTCCTGCTTGGACACGGCGGCGTAGGAAAAACCACTTTCCTCGAGGCCGCACTTCTCAACACAAAAGTAGTCAGCAGGCTCGGTAAAGTCGAAGACGGCAACACCGTATCCGACTACGAAAAGATGGAGATCGAAAAAGGATACACCATCAACCAGACTCTCGTACCTGTAGAGTACAAGGGAACAAAGCTGAACTTCATCGACACTCCGGGATTCTTCGATTTCGCAGGAGAGCCGAGAGCTGCTCTTTCGACAGGCGCAACAGCCATCATCATGGTTGACGCATCTTCCGGAATCCAGGTAGGAACAGAGAAGGCATGGGACCTCGTCAAGGAATTCAATTCCCCGACATTCTTCATGCTCAGCAAGACAGATAAGGACAACGTAAACGTAGACGAAGTAATCGCTGCAATTAAGGAGAAATTCGGCGCATCCTGCGTAACACTCGACGACAAAGACGCACTCGACGAGGCAGTAGCCGGTGCAGATGAAGCTCTGATGGAGAAGTTCTTCGAGGGCGAAGCTTTCACAGATGAGGAGTTTGCCCACGGACTCGCTATGGGTATCCACAACGGAGACATCATGCCTATACTCTCTATGAGCAGCATGAAAGGCGACGGAGTTGATGAGTCTCTCGACGCACTCTGCAAATATGTACCTAAGCCTGACACATTTGTCACACCTGCCAAGAACGACAAGGGTGAGGATATCGAAATCAAATGCGATCCTGCAGGCGATCTCGTACTCTATGTATTCAAGACACTTGCAGATCCGTTCCTCGGAAAGATCTCATACGCAAAGGTAGTATCCGGAACACTCAAGTCCGGTGCTGACGTATACAACCCACGCTCAGAGAAATCCGAGAAACTCGGTTCACTCTTCTTTGTAAGAGGTAAGAGCCAGGAGAACACCGATACAGTAAACGCGGGCGACCTCGTAGCTCTCGGTAAGCTCCAGAACACCAAGACAGGTGACACACTCTGCAGCAAGGCTAAACAGGTAACGGTTAACCCTGCAGTATTCCCAAACCCATGCTACTTCGTAGCTGTAGAAGCAGCAGACAAGAACGAAGACGAGAAAATGGCACAGGGACTCTCCAGACTTATGGAAGAAGATCCTACATTCGTACTCGAGAGAAACGCAGAGACACACCAGACTCTGCTCGGAGGTCAGGGAGATATCCAGCTCGGAATCATCCAGGCCAAGCTCAAAGACAGATACGGCGTAAGCGTAAATGTTGTTCCTCAGAAAATCGCTTACAGAGAGACTATCAAAGGCAACTCCGACGTACAGGGTAAACACAAAAAGCAGTCCGGCGGCGCAGGACAGTACGGAGATGTACATATCAGATTCAGCCCGTCACAGGAAGAAGGACTCGAGTTCAGCGAAGAGCTCTTCGGCGGATCGGTACCTAAGAACTACGTACCGGCTGTCGAGAAGGGACTCCTCGAGTGCATGGAGAAGGGCCCTCTGGCAGGATGCAAAGTACAGAACATCAAGGCTGTCCTCTACGACGGTTCTTATCACGAAGTAGACTCCAACGAAGTATCGTTCAAGATCGCTGCATCGCTGGCGTTCAAGAAGGGTATCGTTGAGGCTAAGCCGTGCCTGCTCGAGCCTATCAATGTGGTCCTTCGGCGCGAGCAAAAACCCATTGAAGCACTCGTCGATAATCAGCATGGTGTTGGTCTTCCGGCATTGTTTGAGAATCTTCAGAAGCAGGTCTTTGTCTGTTGTCACTCCGGTCGGATTGTTGGGCTCGCAGAGAAAGACAGCATTCGTGTTTTTGTCGATGGAATCGAGGATGGTTTCATCCAGTCGGAAACCCTTCTCTTCGTCGAGGAAGTGGTGTTCCACCTCCCAGCCGTAGCCGAAAAAAGCCGTTTCGTATTCCGAGAACGTCGGCGCCGTGACCAGAACCTTTTTCGGTACGAGCGCCTGGCCGAGTCTGAAGATGATATCGGCGGCGCCGTTGCCGCAAAAGATCCAGTCCGTCGGAACGGATTCGTGTTCTGACAGTTTCTTTCTCAGCTTCCTGCAGAGAGGATCCGGATAGCGGTCTGCCGTTGCGCCGGCCTTCGAGAGGGCGTAGCGCACATGCATGGACATGCCAAGAGGATTGACGTTCATAGAGAAGTCAAGGGGTTCCTTGCCGTATTCGATTTCGTAGCCGGCCCAGTCGCCGCCGTGTGTCAGCGATGGGGTTT
>JAFREV010000050.1 GCA_017434685.1 Mogibacterium sp. | reverse complement strand
TTGCGGTGTGCGCACAACAAAACAACGAAACCTCCGCCCTCATCCAGTGAGGACTTCTCCGCAGAAATTATCCGATAGCCCGGTAACTTCCTGCTTCTTCGCGTTTAACAAGCCTTTGTATTATATTAATCCTGCATGTTTAATGCAATAGATTTTTGAAATATTTTTTGATTATTTTTTTGGATTTTTGAAGCCAAATATGCTGATTTTGCAAGGTGTTGAGGGTTTTAAAGCCTAACACTCTGCCCCGCGTATCCTACGCCCCTACCCGTAGTGGCAGCCTCACATCCTGCCACTACATATTGAAATGATTTAGTGGCTACTTTGTCTGATCGAGCCATAATAAAAAGAAATATACTTGTTGTTAAATCAAATTACGTTCAGTTAAGTATATTTCTTCTGTTATATATTGACTTGTACTTGTCTATACCGTTCTCTGCTTTTTAAGCAAGTATATAAAAAGATAATAGGGTCTTTTTATACTTGGATTATGATAATTCACCGTAAATGTAAGTATATTCCTATTTGTTTTGCCAAATATATACTTGCATTTTTCTGATAGTAACAAGCATTCAAGTATTCGACAGTCTTCTACTTCCCTTGTCTCAGGCGCTCGGCTGCTTCTTCACGCTCTTTGCAGATCTGCCTCCAGTTAGGTGCTTTATCCAAAAGATCCGTAAAGGCCTTGAGAGCCTCAGGTATATCTATCTGCTGCGGGCATACGGCCGAGCATGCTCCGCAGCCTATGCACTTGTCAGGCCATTTATCCTCCGGTGTTTCATCCATCATCATAGGGACCGTAAGCGTGGTCTGGAATTTGAGATCATTGTAGCCTGCAAGCAGAGCCGGTATGTCGAGCTCCATCGGGCAGCCTTCGCAGCAATACCTGCACGCTGTGCACGGAACTCCGCTCTTTAGTGTGTCTGCTATTTCATTCAACAGGCTCAGTTCAGTCTCATTCAAATCCTCCCCTTCCGAGAAGGTCTTGATATTGTCCGTCATCTGGTCGTATGCAGACATACCGCTCAGTATGACTTTGACGCCGTCAACTCCGCTTAGCCATCTCAGGGCCCAGGATGCTATGGATTCATCAGGCCTCACAGCTTTGAGTTTAGCGTTGTTCTCTTCACCGGTATCCGCAAGTTTGCCGCCGCGGATTGGCTCCATTACTATAATCGGAATATCTCTGGCGTTCAGGATTTCCACCTTCTTCTTGGCGTCCTGCAGGCTCCAGTCGATGTAGTTGAGCTGAATCTGGCAGAAGTCCGGTTTCTCTCCGAGTTTGCTTTCGATGAAGTCGAGTATCTCTTCGAGGTTATCCGCATTTGCGTGGGTGGAAAGACCGAGGTGTCTGATCCTGCCGCTCTTCTTTTGTCCCGCGAAATAATCGATGATGCCGAAGTCCTCATTAGTGTACGTAGGCATGCTGTTTTCGCATACGTTATGAAGCAGGTAGAAATCGAAGTAGTCTACGCGGCATCTTTTAAGCTGCTCATCGAATATCCTTTCGCAGTCGTATTCAGACATGAACTGATGACCCGGAAACTTATCAGCAACATAGTATGTGTTGCGCGGATATTTATCTAAGGCTTCTCCGAGTGCAATCTCGGAATATCCGTCGTGATACGGATATGCTGTGTCGAAGTAGTTCACCCCATGTTCAATCGCGTAGTCAGCCATGCGGTTAACTTCTTCTTGGTTAATCGACTTATCTTCCAGTTGCGGAAGCCTCATCATACCGAATCCGAGGAGTGATACTTTCTCTCCGCATAATTCTCTGTACTTCATAATCATCCCTTTCTTAATATCTTAGATCATCCCCATAACCATACCGATTACAAATGGAATAAGCCATATACGCCATACTGCCATGCTGTATTTATGGAATGTCTTTGCACCTTCCTTATCCTTAAGCACTATAACCGCCGTAGCCCATATAGCGTGAACGAGCATAAGGACTATCGCAATGATGCCTGTTATACCGTGGAGGCTCGCAAGGAAACCTTCGTTTCCGCTCGAGAGGCTTGCCATCAATCCCGTGCCTGCGGAATCTGCACAAAACCCAAGCCAAAAGAACACTACGTGAATAGGCCTGAGCACTTTCTCCCTGTGCTCCTTCCACACTCCGAGCGTATAGAAAACAAGCGCCAGCGTTATGGCTGTTATTGCTTTTACAAGAGTCGGCGACAAATTTAAACTCCTCCAAAATACATCGTCCGGCAGGACGATTCATCTATCCGTAGGTTGCAGCCAATCGGCGAGAAAGGTCATCTAACGGCTCGTGCGCTGCTGCTCTGGCTTCGCTTTCGCTCGCCACTCGCAGGCGCACTGCGTAAAGGAATTTCCATGACTCCGTCTTCGCTTACGCTCGCCGTTCGTCAGGACAATTCCTCTTAGCCCGGTGGCCACTGCATAGCGCGTTTGCCGAGAATGTGAATGTGCAGATGCTGTACGGTCTGCTGTCCGTCCTCACCGGTGTTGATAACGCATCTGTAGCCGTTCTCAAGGCCCTCTGACGCTGCAACTTCTTTAATCTTCAGCATCATATGTCCCATAAGTTCCGCGTGCTCGGCACCGAGATCATCGAGCGAAGCCACGTGAATCTTAGGAACCATCAACATATGCACCGGTGCCTGTGGCGACGCGTCGCGAAATACGGCAATCTTATCATCCTCGTAGACCATATCTGTAGGAATCTCGCCGTTTGCAAGTTTGCAGAAAATGCAATCTCCCATGCTTCTGTACCTCCTTATTATTCTGTATATCAATTTATTTACGAACGGGTTTATCATTATTACTCCGCAGGCACCGCTTTGCAACCGTCTTTATAGTTCTCTGTTAATTTTACCTTGCAAAACTCCCCAAGTCGAGGGGCAGAATCGTCATCGGTAAAACCTGCAAAGTCTATATACACCTTTATGTAATTATCGGTGTAGCCTGTAATGAATCCGTCCTGCTCTTCCTCTGCGAGCACTCTGCATTCGATACCGAAATTCTTTTTGTTAAATTCACAGGCCGTTTCTGAGGCTTCAGTCTCGAGCCTCGCAGCCCTTTCCTTGCTGACTTCACCTGCAATTCTTCCTTTAAGCTCCGCACCTTTGGTGCCCTTCCTCGGGGAATACCTGAAGGCATGCACTCTTGCAAACTGAGCTTCCTTCACTATGTTGAGCGAGGCCTCAAAGTCTGTGTCGCTTTCCCCCGGAAAACCCACTATTATATCTGTCGTAATTCCGTATAGAGGATCGTATTCTCTCAGCATTCTGACTATATCCAAATAGTTATCTCTGCTGTAATGCCTGTTCATCGATTTGAGCACAGCATTACTTCCGCTCTGTATGGATAAGTGCAGATGATGACAGAGCTTTTCATATTTTATGAGGCGCTCTACGTTTTCCCTATCCACCACCGTAGGCTCGAGCGAACTCAAGCGCACCCTGAAGTCCGCGTCTATCTTATCTATTCTCTTTATTATGACCTCGAGTCCGGAAAGACCCTCTTCATCCGCACTTCTGTCAAATGTGAATTCCGGTTCCGTTCCGTAAAGCGCTGTGTTTATGCCGGTCAGGATTATTTCCTTGTATCCCTTCGCAATGAGGGTCTCAGCTTCCGCTACCACATACTCCGGTCTTCTGCTTCTGACCCTGCCTCTGGCATAAGGTATCAGGCAGTAAGAACAAAAGCGGTTGCAGCCTTCCTCTATCTTTATATATGCCCTGCACATTGAGGACTCATCCGAGGTGACGATTCCCATGTCTTCGTAGTGCAGCAGTTCGTCATATCCGAGAACATGACTTGAAGCATCTGCATCTGCCCTTTTTTCATATAGTTCGCAGGCCTTCTCTGCGATTTCATTTTTCAGGCTGTTTCCTATTACCAAATCGACTTCGGGCATAGCCGAAACTTCGTCTGCCGCAACCTGTGCATAGCAGCCCGTCACCACAATGATAGCATCGGGGTTAACGGAATTCATCCGCCTTATGTACTGCCTGGACTTTCTGTCCGCCATATTGGTGACCGTGCAGGTATTTACTACGTAGACATCCGCATATTCATCCTCATCTACGATCTCTGCACCACGAGAAACGAAGGCCTCTTTAATGGCCTCCGTCTCGTATTGATTCACTTTGCATCCCAGGGTATGAAATGCCGCTTTCATTGTGCCGAATGACTCCTCAACCGAGCATCACGT
Source organism: Mogibacterium sp. (assembly GCA_017434685.1). Lineage (GTDB taxonomy): Bacteria > Bacillota > Clostridia > Peptostreptococcales > Anaerovoracaceae > Crickella. The sequence continues at coordinate 6,509 of JAFREV010000050.1, read as the reverse complement.
GTGTGCTCCCTTTATTTGATATTACAATGTTTTGATGTCAATTGAGTCTATCATTCCTACGCTTTTTGGTCAACAACAGCCCCTCTGCAGATACCCCGAGAGCTACCATATAGTAGAGCAGTGCAAGGTTGCCGCCGTCACCGGTTTCAGGCCCTTCTTTGCGATAAACTCCTTTCACCCTCTCAGGTTCTACGATGCCGACTGTCTGCTCTTTGCAATTGATGTCAGCGTGCTCCGCGATTAATTCTCCCTCAAGTTTCAGATATTCAAATGCAACTGCGGACTTGCCCGCCAGACTTTCACCGCTGAAACTGAACTTCACCTCTACATTCCCCTTCTCTTTTTCGGCATAAAACTCGGTATATCCCCTAATCTCGCTTCCGGCATCGTCAAGAAGCGCTTCTCCGCTTTTCTTATCCATCAGTATCCCTTCGATGACATATTTTCTTCCCGGCTTGAGTCTTCTGTAGTCAACACTGTCTATTATGACAATCTCAGGCTCGGCAGTCGCCTTATTTGTCTCAGTCTTGGCATCACGAGCATTAGTGCCGAGTTCGGGCTCCGGCTCTTTCGCATCGTCGTAAGTTCCGAGGTTCAGATTGTAGCCCGCTCTTTCAATCGTTATCTCATCGCTTATCAGTTCATAGCCCTTGTTGGCATCACATCTGAGTTCCTCCATAAGGTATCTGTCGTACGGAAGGGCTCCCAAACTGTTATCAGGCTTGGCTCCGGTGCTCTCGTCATTGTATCCGTTGTACCAGACGCCGTCCTTTGCCGTAAGTCCTTCGTTGGTAGCAACATCATGGGGGTTCCAATCCGAGGCAGTGTTCAGGAAACCGTTCTTGTCAGTAACAAGTATGTGTTTTTCTCCGGTTGTAAGCGACGTGAAACTGAACTCTATCCCCTGCATTCTCTGCCTGCCCTCCGCTGCTTTGCTGAGGCTGACATCCCCTCTTATCACCTGTTCCTTCAAAGCTCTGTCATCTGTAAATGCCTTCAGAGCAGTCAGTTTTTCAGCACTTCCGCTCTCTGTTACGGAAGCATATCTGACTGTTTCGTCTGTTAGGTAACCTTCAGGCGCTTTTGTCTCCTTTATACTTATAATTCCTATCGGAAACACAGGGTTTCCGGCGCTGTTTCTGTAAAATGATGCACTTCTGTCTTGTATCAGGTATCTGTCAGGCTGGCTCATATCAATTCTCCCTTGTTCGTCAGTCTTAAACACCCACGTGGCTTCTTTATTCTCTATTGTCGCCGGTTTTTTTCCGGACACTGCAGACGCCATCTCTGCTTCGCTCATACCATCTGTCGGATAAACATCATAGTAGGAAACCGTGTACTCTGCATCTTCCAAACTAGCTGCGCCCTGAGGAATCGGAAGTCCGGTCTCCTTATCCACTTTCTGTATAAGCAACCCTGCTTCGTTGCTTTTCGGAATGTCACGTGCAGCAACGGTGGAAGTTTTACCCTTGACGACCTCTACGGTATAGACCTTTTTATCCAGCGCGTATCCTTTCGGAGCTTTGGTCTCCTTAATGTAGTAAGTGCCGGTTTCGACCGTGACGGGGTCCGATTCGCCGTCTGCCTTGATTGTTACAACAGCCTTGCTCCCGTCTTTTTGCTTGGCAGCTGTCTTGCATTCCGAATCCTCGTAAAGCGTGTACTCGGCTCCTTTCAGGCTATAGCATGAATTATCATTTGTAATTGCAGTGTTCGCGCTGTCCTTCTTTACTTTGGCCGCCCCGTATTCAGTGTTGTAAAATGCGCCAAATACATCCTGCTTTCCGTGTACCTTCACCCAGAACACTTCGAAATCATCCGGCGGATCCGGCAAATTCTTTAAATCATCAACGATATATTTGCTCTTTTCCACTATGGCTGCCGGTGCTTCTCCCCATACATCCGACGATTCGGAGTAGTTGCTGTGAATCCACGACAGTGCGAGATGCCCTATGATATAAGCGTCCTCTACGTTTTTGCCTGAGAACCACCTTTTCTTTGTTACTTTTGTGTATCCGTACGATCCCGGCAGATAGTAGATAAGCTTTCTCATTTTGGATATCTTGCCGCTATCATCATCATCCACGAGAGTAACTTTGTATGTGCCGGCTGGAGGTGCTGTTTCCTTCGGCTGGACGCAGTACGCATACGACCTGCTCACACCCGGCTCATCATCCAGGTCCAACTCTTTCCCGTCAACGTGGGTAACCCACTTGACAGTTGTGAATCCGGATATCAGGTTTCCGTAGATTAAAGTGGTCCCGTATTTAAGAGTGACATTATCAGCTGCTGCACTTACTTCCTCTGTTGCTAATCCGAGCATACCGCTCAGCACGAGCGACAGTGCCAAAACAATTGTGAGCACCCATCTTTGCACATTGAGGCAAACGGATTTATCACTCAGTTTAATCATACCTGACCTCCTGTTGCCTGTGCTGTAGCCTGCGGTGCTTCCTGTTGTCTCTGTGCCGCAGGGATATCGTTGTATCTCTCTGTAAGCGCTTTTGCCAGTTTCTCCGCAGTGTCCTCGAAAAGAGTTATTCCTCTGGTCATTCTCTCGTGGTCAGGGTCCCAGTCTCTGATATCGATCTTGGCCTGACCTCCGTTCCAGGCTACGATGTTCACCTCTTTAGCCCATCCGTCCTTTCTCTCCTCGATCACTCCGATATGCTCCTTAATCTCAAAAGTAACTTCGTTGTTGTTTCTCTGTCTGTCATTCTGATTATTTGCCATCGTTTTTCTCCTTTTCTGCCGCATCTGCTTTTAACTTCACTCACACTTTTTGCGGTGCGGCTCCGCTGTGCGAGAATAATAGACGGAATTCAAAAATTTGTCGAACAAAAAACGCACGCAATACGACATTTTTTGCACTAATTTTGCAAAAAAGGAAAAAGTGCACAAAAATACAAAGAGTTTTGCCCTTTTTTAAGACCGAAACATGAAAAATGCCTCCCGGCAGGACGTCTCGAATGAAACGTCTCGCACGAGAGGCATGTTTTCAAATTGTTTTGTTCAGTGGATTAATTCAATACGCTTTTCAGTCCGTATCTGTTTTATTTAACAGTTACTTCGACTGTCTGCCAAATTCCGTTAGCTGCCATTACGTAGACTCTGCACCATCCTGTGCTAACGCCCTTGATAGTGCCGTCTGCACTTACTGTGGCGACCTTAGGAACTGCGCTTCTGAATCTTACCTTCTTTGTGTGGTCACCGTTAGTGAGTGTCTTTCCTGACTTAACCTTGGTAACAACACCTTTCAGTTTAAGAGTCTTGCCCTTCTTGAGAGTCACTTTTTTCTTTGAAGCCTCAATCGTCTTAGGGTTAGTGTATTTGCCGCTTACATTGTTTGTGCAGAAGTGGTGCTGCTCTGTCTTGGCAATCTGCTTACCCTCGCTGTCAAGAGCTACTACATAGAACTTATAGTAATGGTTCTTCTTGAGCTTCTTGACCGTGAACGATCTGGTCTTAGCTCCGAAAGTCTTGTACAGTTTTGGCGTGTACTTCTTATCATTATGGTTGCACTCTGAGAAGTACAGTTGGTATTTAGCTGCACCACTTACTCCTGTCCAAGTAATCTTGCCCTTCTTGTTGCCGGCCTTTGCCTTTGCAAGGAGATCACCCGAAAGCTTTCTGTCCTTGATTGTCAGCTTGCCTGCAACATACTTGATGGCATAGTTGTCTGACTTGAGTCCGCTGGCCTTGATGGAATACTTGCCCGGCTTACCCCACTTCTTGTAATTAGTTGTGTACTTAATTGTACCTTCAACAACATCCTTCTCTTCGCCTTCATCAGGAGTGTACTTGCCCGGGATGTTTTTGTTATTGTGGTTGTCATCTTTGTTGACATCGCCGTTAACCAGTCCTGCGTACTTAACGGAATACTTGTAAGTTGCAGGATCATCGCCATAGTATCCGGTCTTGTTGTTAACAGTAACCGTAAGCAGTTTCTTGGTGATAACAAATGGTGTGGTAAGGTTCTTTGTAGGTTCCTCCGTTTCATCGTCAGCCTGTGGATCGTCAGGCTGTGGTGTGTTCGGATCGGCCGGCTTGCCTGAAATGCGATAGTTCATGCTGCGATCAACTTCTCCGCCCTTGATGCCGCGGAAGGTCTCATTTCTGAGTACATAAATGATGTACTCGCCTACATTGCACTTTCCGAGGAAGTCATCTGCTTCGCTGTTAAGATCCTCGTGGATCCTTACGATAACTTCCTTGACCGTATCCGGTCCCTGAAGGTCATTCTTGCTGAGCTCTGCGATCGGCTTCTGGTTGGAAGCGTTGTATGTTCTCTTTATATTCTTCCAGTCGATCGTCGCGATCTTATGCTGATGGATGATGTAGAGAGTTTCGTAGAGATCTACCTTCTCCTCTGACGATTCATTCGTTCCTGTGCCTTTTCCGGTCTCAGGATCAACTTTATCTCCTGTCAGCTTGTCATAGGTGTAGTTGAATGTATCTGTCAGGGCACCGGCTGTCATTGTGCGTGTACCGGCATCGATTATGATTCTGGCCTCTTCAATAGCCGAACCATCGGTTGCATCTACATCAGGGAACGGGAATTCCTTGTCCCAACCATCATATGTTATGTTGTCGATAGGCTCTTCGATATACTCTGCAGGCTCGTCTCCGTCTTCGCCATCTTCGCCGAAGTGCTTGCCATCAGAATAAAGAACTTCTTTAACATCGACTACAACGCCCTTCTTGTTTGTATAGTCATCACCGTACTCATCCTTCTGGATGTTTGTGATAGTAACATCGCGTTCCTGTTCAACGCCGTTGTATTTGGTGTAGTACTTATCCCACTCCAGCATAACCGGGCGCTTTACAATCTGATACTTCTGTCCGCTCTGATCTCTTGTGTAATCAGGGTTGCTGAAGTCGATATCAGTTACCGTATATGTTCCTACTTCAATAGCACCCTTAGGAGCCGAAACTGTGACTACGCACTCATCCTCTTCTTCTGTTACTGCGTTCTTGAGAAGCATTCCTTCCCTAATCTCTGCTACAGGAGCCTGCTCCTTTCCGTTGAAGACCAGCTTAGGTGTAGAATCTGTAGTCTTAACCTTTGCCGCCTTGGTAACAACACCTGTTACATTGCCTTCTTCGTCAAGGTACTCGCCATATACATTATTAGCAGGTCTGTACCAGTCAAGAGTTACTTCTCTAGGAAGAATCTCAAACTTAATCTGAGTATTGGCTTTCAGAGCATAGTTGGAGCTGGCCTCACCGACTAAAGCTTCAACCTTTGCGGTATACTTTCCGGATGATGCGTGAATCACACCTGTCTTATCCGCTGTCAAAGTAGAATCATTGCAGTCAGGAATATTTACATCTTCGCCACTAAGCGTCTTTCCCTTCAGACTGACTGCAGGTCTGCAGGTATCCTTATCTGCATCAAATATGGTATCTGCTGTGATATCAGGTTTGTGATAATCCGCATCGTAGATGATAGGATCCTCGATGTCGAGAGTTACACTAACCTCTTTTGGCGTTACCGTGAATGTAAATGATTTTTCAGTATGCGGATCGAATTTAAAGTTCTTCTCTGTATCAGAGAGAGCTGCTTCGACAACATATGTGCCGACATTCATCTTTGTGCCTTCCGGTACTACGCTATCGTTTTGCTTAACAGTATATGTAAGACCGCAATCAAGCGTCTCTCCTGTTGTGCTGTCAGTTACGGTAGCCTCAGGGTGCTGATAACCTGCATTGTATACTAAAGATGCAGGATCCCATGCGAGGCTTACAATAATGAACTCGTCGATTCTGAAGTCATGCGTGTCTTCGCCCTCAGCGATTGTATAGTTTGTGTTTGTGAGAGTCGCAGAAGCTTTAGGTCCGTGACCGGCGTCAGTTCCGCCATCATAGATTCCTACATTCTTCTGCTGTCCCGATACTACGATATCGCAGGACTCACCTCTAACGATTCCGCTCTTGTCGAGTTCAGCTGTAGGGCCTTGCTCTTCTCCGTTGTAAACATAGTCGAAGTCGTCAGCAGAACCATCCACGCCTTTCCATGTAACATGGAGTGGCTTAGGAGCAATGGTGAATTTCTTTGTCTTTGTTTCTTCTTTTACTTCATAGTTTGCCGCATCAGGTCCGACAAGCTTTGCTGTAGCAGTATGTGTTGCAACTGTTCTGGCTGCTCCTGTAACGTTTACGGATACCTTGTCGCCGGATTCGAGACCGCTTGTAATCTTTGCATCAGGAACGTGGTTTTCTCCGTCGTAGTTATAGGTATACGCTCCTTCAGGATCTGTTCCTGAGTTATCAGTCCATTCAACATCGATTGGCTTTGGGTTGATTTTAAAGCTCTTAGTAATTGTTACAGTTCCCCTGTCACCAAGATCTGGATTGTAAGCTGTTATTTTTACGCTGGCAGTATAATCACCGGCATCACTCGGAGCTGTTGTGCTTGAATAACTGTTACCGGCCGCTGTGGTTCCTGAGTAGCTAATAGTTCCTAACGTGATATAGCCTGCATCTTCAGGTCCCGGATCATCGTCATC
>JAFREV010000049.1 GCA_017434685.1 Mogibacterium sp. | reverse complement strand
TTTTGCAATAAAGTTCGCAGTAGCCGGTGCCACGATGATGAGATCGGCTGCCTTGGCCAGGGATATATGCTTTACGTCGAACTCGAAGTTTCTCTCGAACATATCTGAGATGCAGCGGTTGCCGGACCTCGTCTCAAAGGTGAGAGGGGTCACGAACTCGGTGGCATTTTTGGTCATCACAACATGAACGTTTGCGCCCTGTTTCTTCAGTTCGCTCACGAGTATGACCGATTTATATGCCGCTATTCCGCCGGTAACTCCGACTACAACTGTCTTTCCGCTAAGCATGTCTCTATCCTTTCAAACCGCCGATTATGGCGTTGCACGCTATATTGCAGGATAAGTATACCAAATATATGGGTTTCAAGTAGCATAATTAACAGTTTTTTAGGCTGTTTTGTGTGGCGATTTACTGCGAATTGTACTATTCTTAAGGCATGAAAAAGGCAATTGTGGCAATGAGCGGAGGAGTTGATTCATCGGTCGCGGCGCATCTGATGCAGCAGGCAGGGTATGATGTGACGGGCGTGATGATGAAACTCTTCGATAACGGAGGAAATGATAACGCAGATGATGCTCGCAAGGTGGCAGAGCGCCTCGGCGCGGGCTTTGAAGTGTTTGATATGCGCTCAGACTTTCGTGATGAAGTAATAGACAAATTTGTTGCATCGTATGAGAGAGGCGAGACGCCTAATCCTTGCGTCTTTTGCAATAAGCGACTCAAGTTTGATGCTCTCTATGAGTACGGCAGTGCTGCGGTAGGTGCAGGCACGGGGGAGCAGCCGGTAATAGCCACCGGCCACTATGCCGTAATTGAGTACGACGAGACAGCAGGCCGCTACAAACTGAGAAAGGCAGTGAATCCTGAAAAGGATCAGAGCTATGTTCTATACAATCTGACGCAGGAACAATTAGCCAGAACTGCATTTCCTCTCGGTGCTTTGAGCAAAGATGAGGTCAGGGCAATTGCGGACGAGCAGGGCTTTGTGACTGCGCATAAGTCAGAGAGTCAGGATATATGCTTTATCCCTGACGGAGACTACGCGGGCTTCATCCGCGAGTACACGGGGCGTGAATATCCGCCTGGAGACTTCGTAGACGAGGACGGAAACGTCATGGGCGAGCATAAGGGGATTATCAAGTACACGATAGGCCAGAGGAAGGGCCTCGGTCTCGCACTTAAAAAGCCCGCCTATGTCCTGGAACTGGACACGGAGGGCAACCGAGTTATTCTCGGAGACAACGAAGATTTATTCAAGCGCGAGCTTACTGCGCATGATTTCAATTGGGTATCGATGGCGCCTCCGGATGGTCCGTTTCGGGCCTCGGCGCGCATCAGGTACAAACATAAAGAGGCGCCGTGCGAGGTGATTCCGCTTTCGGACGCCGCCGGCGCTGCAAATAAAAATGCGGGCAGCGCATGCCCGCGTGTCAAGATCATATTCGATGAGCCGCAGCGGGCCATAACCCGCGGGCAGTCCGTAGTCCTTTACGACGGAGACTACGTACTCGGCGGCGGAATTATAGATTGTTAATTCCCTTAATCGCATCCAGCAGTACCGGGAAATCGTCCTTTTTAGGAAGTCGAACTCTGGCGGCTGATGAGTTCAGTCCTTTGAAATCGTAACCGTCGATTACGAGGACGCCGCGTTTATAGAATTCCTCTTTGAGATTGATGCTCTCGTTCTCGTGGTAGAGAAGCAGGAGAGAGTTAGTGTCCAGAGTCTCCGCCATGCGCAGGTTGCCGGACGCCGGACCTCTCTTTTTCTTTACGACTTCCGCGCCTTTGTCATTCTTGAACTTCTTATATATGCTCGGATTCAGAACCTCCCTGATTTCTTCTTTCATCTCCGCGAAGTCTTTCTTGCAAGCCTCGATGAACTCCTCGTGTTTCAGAGCCTCCGCGCCGACCTCTCTTGCGAGTTCGCCGACCATATACGGATTGGTCATTTTTTTCATATACCCGATGAGATTCTTGTGGGCGATTATATATCCCACCCTGAGCCCAGCGAGGCCGTAGCCTTTGGACAGCGTGCGCACGACAGCGAGGTTCGGATACTTCGTAAAGAGCTTCACCGCTGAGTTTTCCTTCGGCATAAAGTCGCCGTAAGCCTCGTCGATGATGACTGTGATGTCGTGTTTCTTTGCGGCTTTTACGATATTCTCTATTTCTTCAATATCTATGCACTGGCCGGTCGGGTTGTTCGGATTGTCTATGTAGATAAAGTTGTACTCGCGCTGCGGAACCGAGACCTCGGCGTACTTGTCCGCAACGTAGTGCATGGCCAGGAACTCATAGCCGTCAAACTTGAAATTATTCTCGCGTTTGAGCTGGTATGGTGCGTATCCGAGACCTATCATCTCGGCGTGCATGTAGTAATCCGTAAACTGCGGGGAAATCCCGAGGACGACCGCGTTATGCGTGTCGAAGAGATTGTTGATGATATACAGCGCGCTTATGCTGCCGTCAGCCAGGAGGATGTTGTCCCTCTCGACATTGATCTGGTCCTTCCAGTATTTGGCGATTGCATCGTGGAGGGCATTGCTATGAGGATATGCTCCGAGGCGGGCAGGATCAAAGTTCTTGAAGACTTCGGCGCACTCCGGCGGGAAACCATAAGGATTGCAACCTTCGCTGCAATCGATTCCGCCTTTGGGCAGTTCAATGTGGTCCATTGCGTAACTGATCTTGTCTTGCTCCAGAAGCGGCTTCTTGATCTTCAACTTGCTCATGTCCATGTTTGCTCCTCCGAGTTATGGCAATCATCGAGTGTAATCTGAAATCCAAAGTCCCTGCTTCCATAATACTTTAACTTTCGCCGGTGTCAAGGCAAATATCTCTCTGAAGAATGTAAATCGAGGATTGGATTTTGCTCGCGTAACAGATATAATCTAAATGTACGGCGCTTGCGCCTTAGCTATTGCTTTTTGAAGATAAACGGAGATTAAACATGTTTGACAAACTTATCGAAAAAGTTAAAGCAGAACCAAGAACTGTGGTCTTCACAGAGGGACCTGATGCTCGTATTCTCGAGGCTGCAGCTCGCCTCCTCAAGGAAGGACTTATGGGAGTCATCCTCGTAGGTAACGAGGCCGAGGTCAAAGACGCTGCTGCAAAGGGCGGCTTCGACATCAGCGGTGCTACCATCATGGACCCTGCCACATACGAAGGCATGGAAGAGATGGTCACCACAATGACAGAACTCAGAAAAGGCAAGATGACTGAAGATGAATGCCGCGCAGCTCTTTCAAAGGGCAACTACTTCGGCACCATGCTCGTCAAGATGGGTAAGGCTGACTGCCTCCTCGGCGGAGCAACATATTCAACAGCAGACACAATTCGTCCTGCTCTTCAGCTCGTTAAGACAAAACCGGGTGCGCACCTCGTAAGTTCATGCTTCATCATGAGACGTGACACAGGAGACGAAGCTCTTCGCACAATCGCTATGGGCGACTGCGCAGTAAACCTCGACTACACAGACAGCGTAGACAAGGACGGCAATGTCACACTCTCGGGCGCACAGAAACTCGCAGAGGTTGCAGTTGAAATCGAGAAATGCGCAAGACTTTTCGGTATCGATCCAAAGGTAGCAATGCTTTCGTTCTCGACTAAGGGTTCGGGTAAAGGAGGCACAGTAGCACTCTCACAGGAAGCTACAAAGATTGCCAAAGAGCTCAATCCGGATATGAACATCGACGGCGAGATGCAGTTCGACGCAGCCGTATCCCCAACAGTAGGACAGCTTAAGTTCCCTGGATCAAGCGTTGCCGGATATGCAAATACTTTCGTATTCCCTCTGATCGAGGCAGGTAACATCGGATACAAGATTGCACAGAGACTCGGCGGATACGAGGCTTACGGCCCGATCCTCCTCGGACTCAACGCACCGATCAACGACCTCTCAAGAGGCTGCGATGCAGAGGAAGTTTACAAGATGGCAATCATTACTGCCGCACAGTAAATCGCTGTTATAAAAGAGAATTTTAAAACCCGGATGCACTTGCAATCCGGGTTTTAGTTTATGCGAGTTTGTTGTCGTCGACAAAACGCTTGATCTTGGCTGTTGTGGTCTTTTCGAATTCGCGCTCGCGGACTATGGTGTGGGCGATTCGCTTGAAGCGAGGGAGGTCGGAGTTGATCTTGTCGACCTCGCGCTCGAGGAGCTCTTCTGCCTGCTCTTTTGTATAGTCTTTGCCGAGCTTAT
>JAFREV010000048.1 GCA_017434685.1 Mogibacterium sp. | reverse complement strand
GTCCTCGACCATGTAGTAGCCCCAGATTTCCGGGGTCGCTCTCGTGGTGAGCAGCGATACTATCGCAATCAGCAGGATGTATGCTGCGAGCACAACAAAAAGCCACCTGAACACGGTGGTGATGCCCACAGCGAGTTCAGGATAGCTCTGTGAAAAATTCAAAATCGTTTCGAGTAGTTTTCCTATAGCGGTACCTCTTTTTAAAACATAAAGTGTCTACGATCTGCTCGACGCTCACCGAATCGGACATTGCATCCGCAGTCACTTTATATTTATTTCCAGCTGCTCTTCAGGCCGACGATGCTGTTGAAGACTTTCTCATCGTCAGTCGTCAGCTCAGAGTCTGCGATATAGTATCCTTTGCGGAAGAACTGGAATCTCTCTCCGGCCTTAACGTCCTTAACTGACGGCTCGGCGTAGCCCCAGGTTTCAACCAGGGACTCAGGATCGAATTCCTGCTCTCCTGTTTCTTCGTTTTCCTTCATGAGATATCCGTACTCGCGAATCTTAATCTTAACCGCGGTGGACGCCTCTACGAAGTGAATGGTTCCCTTGACCTTGCGACCTTCGAAGCCGGAGCCGCTGTGTGTCTCAGGATCGTATGTGCAGTGCAGTGCAACGATGTTGCCGTCTGCATCCTTTTCGACTTCATTGCATGTGATGAAATATGCGCCTTTGAATCTGACTTCGTTGCCCGGGAAGAGTCTGAAGTATTTCTTAGCAGGAACTTCCATGAAGTCGTCTCCGTCCACCCAGAGTTCTCTGCCGAATGGTATCTCACGATTGCCCATCTCAGGCACCTTGCTGTTGTTTTCAACCGTGCACATCTCTGTCTGTCCCTCAGGATAATTGTCAATGATTACCTTGATAGGATTCTTTACGACGTTGATTGCCGGCACTTTAAGCTGCAGGTCCTCTCTGACGCACTGCTCAAGCTGTGCAATGTCAATCATCGTATCGGCCTTGGTAACTCCGATGTCGTTGCAGAATTTACGGATGGCCTCAGGTGTATAGCCTCTTCTCCTTACTCCTGCCAGAGTGCAGAGTCTCGGATCGTCCCAGCCTTCGACCTTTCCTTCGTCAACGAGCCTCTTAATGAATCTCTTGCTCATCAGCATGGTCGTGATATTAAGAGGAGCAAACTCGATCTGACGCGGAGGATTCGGCCAGAAACCTACTTCTCTTACAACCCAGTCGTAGAGAGGTCTGTGGTCCTCAAACTCCAGTGTGCAGATGGAGTGCGTGATGCCCTCGATTGCATCCTCGATAGGATGAGCGAAATCGTACATAGGATATATGCACCATTTGTCTCCTGTGTTGTGATGTGCCTCGTGAACAACTCTGTAGATAACAGGGTCTCTCATGTTGATGTTAGGGGAGGCCATATCTATCTTGGCACGGAGGCAAACCTCGCCGTCTTTAAACTCGCCGGCTCTCATCTTCTCGAATAGCTCGAGGTTTTCCTCGACAGGTCTGTCTCTGTACGGACTTTCCTTACCCGGAGATGTAAGCGTTCCTCTGTACTCTCTGATCTGGTCAGGTGTAAGTTCGCATACGAATGCCTTACCCTGCTTGATGAGTTCAACTGCAGCCTCGTACATGGTATCGAAATAATCCGACGCCCAAAGTTTCTCATCCCATTGGAAGCCCAACCAATTTACATCGTTTTCGATGGACTTTACAAACTCGATGTCCTCTTTGACAGGGTTTGTATCGTCATATCTCAGATTGCATCTGCCGCCGTATTTGAGAGCCGTACCGAAATTCAGGCACAGCGATTTGGCGTGTCCGATGTGAAGATATCCGTTTGGTTCCGGCGGAAATCTCGTGATTATTTCTGTGTGTTTACCTGTTTTGAGATCTTCATCGATGATGTCATGGATGAAGTTGCCCGCCATGGTTTTATATTCTTCAGCTGTTGCAAATGCCATATAATGCCTCCGTCTTCAATTTCCCTGAAACTATTTCCCTAAATCTTTGTTGTTATCAAAGAAGTATATCTCTTAGTAATACATTATTTCAACTTCTTTAAAATATTTGTGCTCAAGTGCGGTCGAGATTTTATCTACAACCGGGAATCGTACGCCGATTTTGGCGGCCGTAGTCGGATCATCAGTCTCGTCGTTTATCTTGGTTCCGACTATGAACTCTATCTGATCAGATTCCCTTAGTATGCTGATTATCCTCTTGGCTGCATCCTCAGGCATATTTTTAAGAAGCGTCTTGTTATCCAGTCTCTCGGCAACCTCGGTAAGAGTCAGCATGCCTTCCGTCGTCAGTGTCACTCCTTCGATTATCGCTGCCGGCGGCAAATTACCGCTCGGGCTTCTGTCGGCTTTAACATCTTTGCCGAGCTCCCTTGCGATGATCTTTGCTGTCGTGCCTCCGCAGACTATTGTGTTGCCTTCGTAGTTCGCAACTATCTCTCCGAGCCTCTTGTCAGAGGATTTATTTCTCGGTGCACCCGTGACAATCAGGGTTCTTTTAGGTCTTCTGATTGCCACAACCGCACATGTAATATCGTCGTTTGATTTGTAGTTGTCGTGTTTGTATGCCTCGCTGACTATAGCTCTTGAAAGCGCTCTTGAGTCAATGTCCGGCCTTTCCTCGAGAAGTTTTGCGACAAACTCGCGTACATTGTCCACGCCCCATTCCTTAGGCTTTTCCGCTTCAGCAGCAGCTGCTGCAACTGCGGCTGCGACTGCGTTCGATGACACGCTCTCTTTGCTCGCACCGCCGTAGTACTGTGGACGGCTCGGTCTGTTTACCGGAATCTCTCCGAGAGATACTCCCGCCTGGGCTATGCCGTCGCTGAAAAATATCAGTCGGTCGCCGAGTTCCATATTGAATGAAGATGCATATATCACCTCATCCTTTACGGCTGCTTTTCTGTGAAGCCTGGTCTTTGTCTTCTCCCATTCTATAGGCTCAGAGCCTCTGAATCTCAGACTCTCAGGGTTGTCGTATTCCACGAGTTCCACATCTATAAAAGATTTATCGCTCGCAAATACTATCCTGGCAATGGTAAAAGTCGAATAGCTTATACCCTTATCTTTATCCACGGGAAGCGTATCCATTATGATCGCCGCCGAATGTCCGAGGTCCATAGGAGAAAAGGACATTTTGTTGGCCATGTGAGATGTTATGGAGGCGAGCACGTTAGCCTTTACTCCGCTTCCGAGTCCGTCGGACAGAGTGGCAGTGATGATATTGCTGCCTTTATCCCTGTCCAGAAGGAATACGTCCCCACCTATATTCTGGCCGTGTTTATATATCTGCGAATAGTCGATATCGATGCAAATATCATTCATCATCTGCACCTCCGGCCTCTTCTTCGTCGTTTTCGTGCTCTTCAATCAGTCCGCTGGCCTCTGCACCTTCAGAGTGTACATTGAACTCCTCGATGATGGAGTTAAGCACTATCTCTGTCTCGGCAGCATTCTCTCCAAGGAGAGACGCGATCTGCTGAACCGTGTTGAGCGACTTGGTAATTACCTCCTCAGCCTTTCCAACCACGGCCTCTCTTCTGACTGTCGGCGTGGTGATGTCTTCGAACATAGCACCGAGGAGTTCCTTGCTCTCAACGAGGAAGAAAGTAACTCTCATTATCTTGCCTTCATGCTTGAACCTGTACTGCGTCGGCTTAGTCATGAAGAACTGCTCTCTGAACTTCTCGTCAAACGGCACGAATGTCCCGACAGGAGTTCCGCGGAATGAGCGAAGTCCGTCTGCATCGAGGAAGCCTTCCGGGAAGTCCTCAAAGATATCGATGAATTTCTTATTGCAGTCCGCGATATTGAGTTCTTTATCTACTATTACTACGCCGTGAGGAATAGTGGACAGAAGTATGTCTACCTTGCTCTCTGCGTCTTTTCTCATCTTGGTGACGCACATCTCTGTCTCGGAGAGTCCGTCGAGAAGAGCCCTTGCCATATCACGGCATGTTGCATATCCGCATCCGCTGCAGTTGAGCTCATCCTCAGGGGTGGTCTTTCCGAGTTTTGCAAGTGCAGCTTTAATCTCTTCTTCTGTATGATCGCTCGCAACAACTGTTGCTTTGGTCGGCTGAGCAGCCTTCAGAATTCCGTATCCTTTTTCGTATACTTCTCTGGCAAACTCCGTATCTCCTTCGAAGATGTCAGGTTCTGACATTCTCTCAAATACGTGCTTGACGACTGTTTTCTTTCTGATAACAGCCGAGTCAATTTTTGTGGTTCCCGGTCCGTTAATGCAACCGCCGTCGCATGAAAGTGCCTCGAGGAAATCGTCCGTATGCGATCCCGAAAGGGATGAGATAACTCTCGGTGCGCCGGATACGGAGAGGGCTGACTGCTCAATAAAGTGGTTCTGCCAAAGGCGCGAAGTCTCGATCTGTCCGTTTTCGATTGGATAAATTGCGGATCTTCCTGCCTTTGCCGGAACGAAGTCAACAGCTATACCTGTATCGATATCCTCAAGTCTGATATTCTCTTCCTCCAGCCAGGTTTCCACCTCGCGGAAAGTCAGTGCGATGTCCGGATATCCCGGATGTTCATCCGCCTCAACTTTTTTGGCTATGCAAGGTCCGATAAACACGATTGTTATATCGTCACCGTAGAGATGCCTGAGATAAGCACTGTGTGTCTGAAGCGGCGACGGCACAGGCGCGAGTTTATCAACGCTTTCAGGGTAATACTTCCTGACGAGCTGTACCACGGAAGGGCATGCAGTAGAGATGAACGGAGCTTTTCCGTGTTCATCCATATACATATCCAGTGCTTCAGTGACAAGAGATGCTCCGATGGCGGTCTCCGAAACGGCATCAAATCCCAGTTTGAACAGAGCTCTTACAAAATTGTCTCCGAGACCCTGAAACTCCGATACGTATGCCGGAGCCAGCGACACGATTACCTTTCTGTTTGACATAAGAGCCATAACTGCCTTGTCCACATCATTACGAAGTTGCTTTACGCCGTTAGGACATTCATTGACGCAGGTGCCGCAGAACATACATCTGTCATGTATGATTTCAGCGTGCGCATCCTTAATCTGAATTGCCTTTACAGGGCAGTTTCTGACGCATTTATAGCAGTCTCTGCAGTTTGATAGTTCGGTGTAAATCGGCTGTCTTTCCATATCATTCCTCTTAAATATCCGTACGTGCCAGTATCTGTGCAGGTGTCTTTCTCATGGTCACATATACCGGAATGAGACCTGCTACCAGATTGAACACAACCACTATGGCAAGCGATATGCCCGCCACTACAGGATTGATCATATAGAGCCCCTCGATGTATTCCGTAATCTTTACTATCTGCGTGAGCACATAGTACATGATGAGAATGCCCGGGATGGCCGTGAGTATCGTAATTACGAGAATCTCACCTGTGAACATCCTGTAAATGTCTTTTTTCTTCAGTCCAATAGCCCTTAACGTACCGACTTCTTTTATCCTTGACAGGAAGGATGATCTCAGCATCAGGAACATCTCTACCAGAGATATCAGCATGATGATGCCCGCAACAAGCAGGGCCGATGTGAGCTGGTCCTTCCTCTGATGGATGAACGCGCTCTTATCCCTGGTGTCATTAATCTTCGACGAGAGTTTCTCCTGATCGAGTATGGATTTAAGCTGGCGAGGATTCACCGCATATGCGGTGAAACTCTTTTGCTTCATTATATAGTCGTTGTTGATGGTGTCGTGATGTACATAATATGTGTCGTCATCCGCACTGTCCGATGTGTAATATCCGACAACCTTGAGTTTACGCCCTGCGACCTTGGTGTTAAGCGTCTTGCCTATTGCAATCTCCTCTTCATGGTCCGCACTTATGATTGTCTCATAAACGGATTTTGGCTTGTTGCCTTTTTTGATCTTGATCTTATTGGTTGCAAGGTCTATATCCTTAACTTTTCCGGACTTTATGATGTCCTCTTCCTCGCCTTCTTCTCCCATGTAGGCGAACTCATCGTCCGGAGAGTTTGCGTTTGTAACAAGATACATCATCTGGCTCTCATCTACATAAAGTGATGGAGATTCTGTATCTGTGATTCCGCATATGATGTAGTCCTCAAGATTCGGAACCTTGAGTTTACGTCCGAGGAACTTCTGCATGGAGTCGAGTCCGACGGCCTTTCCGAGGCCGGTTTTGAGGAAGTCGTCTATTACGGCTTTATCCAGCAATACCTCGTGCTCATTGTTCGGCATACTTCCGTAAATGAGCTGCTCGTTCTTGATAACCTTCGTCTCCGCAAGGGATAACGAGAGTTCTTCAACCGCCGATGTCGTCTGGAGATAGTCATCAAGAGGCAGGGATATTCCTTTCTTGGTATCTCCCGGAACCACATATTCGACCGATTCAAGTCCGTTTACAACATCTAACAGTCCCTTGTTCTTCTCCGGATTTGAGATCGTGACGTAATTACCGCTGGTCGTCCTGTAATCCATCGGTTTTACATCGAGGATTCCGAGAACATTACTTACCGCAAGGAAAGTGAACATGGCAGCAAACACAAATCCTGCCATCAGGAATTTCTTGACCTTTTTGAAATTGCTGACCGTACGCCAACCGCTGCTCAGCATATTGCTGAGTTTGTAAATGG
This sequence comes from Mogibacterium sp., assembly GCA_017434685.1. Taxonomy (GTDB): domain Bacteria; phylum Bacillota; class Clostridia; order Peptostreptococcales; family Anaerovoracaceae; genus Crickella. The sequence goes on along the minus strand of JAFREV010000048.1, from coordinate 4,672 downwards.
ATGTATATCTGGCCTTGTACTTGGCAGGCAAATATGCACCGTAATCGAAGCTGTCTTCTTCGAAATAGGTCTCATCCATCGCGGTATAGTGCTCGTCGATCATCTCGATATTGGAGGTTTCATCCACGATATTGAACGCGCCTCCGGTATCGATGTAGAGGTTGTTTCCTCTGATGACGAGTTTGATGTCGGTTTCTCTCTCCTCATCGCTGTATACCTTAACGGACAGGTCTTCATCCTTGAAGTCCGTTTTAACAGGCATATCCTTGAGGTAGATTTTATTTTCGAGCTGATAATCGAGATACCTCGATGAATCGTTGTTGTACGCTTTTACAATCTTGCCGTCCTTCATCTCAGCAACATGATCTGAGTAGAATTCGGCTATATGCCTTTCGTGAGTAACGAGTATGACAAGCCTTTCCTTCGAAATCGTCTTGATGATGTTCATGATCTCGAGAGTGTTGGCGCTGTCGAGGTTACCCGTAGGCTCGTCCGCAATTATGATACGCGGGTTCTTAACTATAGCTCTCGCTATGGCTACCCTCTGTCTCTGTCCTCCCGAAAGAGCACTGCACAGGCGGTTTCTGTACTGGTCGATTCCCACCTTTTCGAGGCAGTATCTGACTCTGTTGCTGATGATCTTGTTATCCTTGATGCCGATCATACGAAGAGCGATAGCTACGTTTTCGAATACCGTGCGGTCATCCAAAAGATTGAAGTTCTGGAAGATATAACCGATTCTGGCATTACGTATCGTATCTATCCTGTTGCTCGAAAACCTTGTGATCAGCTGGTTGTCGATTCTGATCTTACCTGAGTTGACGCTGTCGAGTCCGCCTATCGCATTCAAAAGCGTGGTCTTGCCGCAGCCCGAAGGTCCAAGCAGACAGACTATGCCGCGATCCGGAAGCGTCATGGAGGTGTTGTCGATTACATGAATCTGATTGGCTTTGCCTTTATTGTAATATTTATTAACTCTATCCAGTGTAATCATGCCTTACGCCCCCTCTCTGAACGCCTTCATAGCACTCCTGGTGAAGATGCTCTTGGAGTACCTGTTGGCTATAAGCAGGGACATTGCAAGCAGTCCGAGTGCCAGCATTACGTAGTCAAGCGGGGTCAGGAAATAAAGCAGCTTGGTTATTGCTTTGATGTTTATTATCCCTTTCTTTACGAGGACTACAAATACCATGTCCACGGCGTAGGCGATAATCATCATAAGAATGAGTTCAACACGCAGAATATTGTCGGTGTTTGCCTTGGTGGCACCGAGTATTCTGAGGGTCGAATAGTACGAGTTTCTCGATCTCATAATGAGTCTTATTACCGCATATGCTATGAAGAACAGGATGACGAATTCGACAAGCAGCCTGCCGTATGTCATCAGTTGGATTACAACATTGAATCCGCCTGTCATATCGGTCAGGGAGTCCTTAATGGCAAGGGTCGTATATCCCATTCCGTTCAGGGCCTTAAGCGTCTCTTCCGAGTCCGTTTCGTTCTCCATATATGCACTTATCTGGAAGAAGCCTTTATCGAAAAGGTTCTTGAAATCTTTATCATTGATGAATATGCAGTTGTAGAACATATCGAACTCTTCATTTTCAATGCCCAGCAATGATTTGAAGTTCTTATCTGTTATAACATCTGCAATCTTAAATGTCTGACTGTCCTCAAAGAATCTGTTGCTGACCTTGAGGCTGACATCCTTATCCTTGGCTTTCTGATCTTTATAGTAGAAAGACTGATCCTCGAATATGTAAGCCTTTCCCTTAGGTACCCTGGAGGATGAATAAACTGATCTTTCGTACTCTCCCTCCACCTTGGTGCCGGCAAAGTTCATTTCTGTCTTTGATGTGTTGGCCATCATAGAAATGAGAAGGTCGTTACACACTTCATCTCCCGCATAGATGGTTGAATAGCCGTACATAGAGAATTCGTCATCGCTTTCAACGGCCTCATCATCCACGACTATACCTGCGACCTTAATGTCCTTATCAAATTCGTAGGTCTGCATCTGGGTCATATCCTGCAGCATTACTTTCTTGTCGATGAATTCACTTCCGTCATCGGAGATGGTCATCATAATGTCGCTTGCAGAATCAGTTTTGATTACAATCTCATAATCATCAGTCGGCATATGACCGTATGTTATATCCGATTCCTTTATCTGGTCAATCGGCATAACAGGGCCTTCTATATATATTTCAGAGAGCGTAAAACTGACACCCGTATCAACTGCGAGGTCGTTCTTTACTATCTCTCTTATATTCGGAATGCTCATTATCTTATTGAAATCTTCTTCGGTAAATTTGCTTTCGTCCTTTTTCTTAACGATAATCCTGTCCGAACTGGAATTCATGAAGTACGGATTGGTACCGAGAAGTTCTCCTTCGTGCAGACTGTTGATGGTCGTGGCATACTGGCTCAGCACCGCAGTCGATACGAAGAAGTAAACTATGAACAGCAATATGAATTTGGCAGGCAAGTTGAATGTGTTCCTAAGTCCGAGTCTGAGTTCTGAAGTCTTTCTCATCTTCCTCGGAGTTTGAGTTTCCGTCCTTACGATTCTGTTGCCTTTTCTGCCTGATTCGGATCTGGCAGTCCTGCCTTCTCTTTCGCCTTCCTCTCCCATTACAAGAGTCGTCGGCAGTTCGTCATAACCGAGTTCGTCCGTGTCTGCGGCGGTAACTCTTATCTTTTTATCTTCTATTATTTTACCGTCGTGCATAGTGAGCTTGCGGGTCACATACGGCTCCGCCTGCTCATAGTTATGCGTTACGATTATTACGAGTTTATCGTCGGATATCTTGCTCAGAGTTTCCATAACGCTCTCGGCAGATGCACTGTCGAGGTTACCCGTAGGCTCGTCCGCTACGATGATAGGTGCGTCCTTGGCCAGGGCTCTTGCGATGGCAACTCTCTGTTTCTGTCCTCCGGATAGGCGGGACACCTTGGTCCTCCTGTACTCCGAAAGTCCGACCAAATCAATAAGTTCCAGGATTCTTTCCTTGCACTCTCTCTTCTTTTTGCCCGAAAGCAACATTACAGCCTCTATATTCTGATAGACGCTGTAGCTGTTGATGAGGTTGAAGTCCTGGAATATGTTGCCTATGTAGGTCTTACGGTAATTCTCGTATTCTTCGGTTCCGTACGCGGTGGTATCTTCACCGCATACGAACATTTCTCCCTCTTCATAGGTATCGAGTCCGCTGATAACGTTAAGGAGAGTGGATTTACCGGATCCACTCTCACCTGTTATTGCAACAAACTCGCCTATGTCGAGATTTAAATCTATTCTGGAAAATCCCATGCTGACGGTATCTTCGCCGGCATAATATTTCGAGACCTTCCTTAACTCAATAGTGTGTGCCAATTTAAACTCCTTGTAGAGCAGGTGAAGTTGAACTCTGCGGTGCAATCTGAGGCCCCGGCCCTTAGCGAGTGGCGAGCGTCAGCGAAGACAGAGCTTAGGGACGCTGGGTCGAAGCTTGAGCGCGAGCGTCAGCACAGAGTTACGACTTCGACTGCTCAATTTTAGATCTTATCGTTGCTTCCGAGAACGTTTACGATCTTGCGGGCAACCATATCCTTAACAGCCTGACGTGCAGGTTTGAGGTACTGTCTCGGATCGAAGTGATCAGGATGCTCAGCCATGTACTTTCTGATGTTGGCTGTCATAGCAAGTCTGATATCCGAGTCGATGTTGATCTTGCATACTGCGGACTGAGCTGCTTTTCTGAGCTGCTCTTCCGGAATACCGATAGCATCAGGCATGTTGCCGCCGTACTGGTTGACCATTGCTACGAATTCCTGCGGAACTGATGATGATCCGTGAAGTACGATCGGGAATCCAGGCAGTCTCTTAACTACTTCCTCGAGAACGTCGAATCTCAGTGGAGGTGGTACGAGGATGCCATCTTCGTTTCTTGTGCATTGCTCCGGTGTGAATTTATATGCTCCGTGGGAAGTTCCGATTGCGATTGCGAGTGAGTCGCAGCCTGTTCTTGAAACGAACTCTTCTACTTCCTCCGGCTTTGTATAGCTTTCCTGTCCTGCTTCTACAACTACCTCGTCCTCTACTCCTGCAAGTGTTCCGAGCTCAGCCTCTACTACTACGCCGTGAGCGTGAGCATATTCAACTACCTGCTTTGTTACTGCGATATTCTCCTCGAATGAAGCGGAAGACATATCGATCATTACGGATGTGAAGCCTCCGTCGATGCAGCTCTTGCAAAGCTCGAAAGAATCACCGTGATCAAGGTGAAGTGCGATTGGGATTTCAGGATTCTCGGCGACTGCAGCCTCTACCATCTTCACAAGATATGTGTGATTTGCATAGGCTCTTGCACCCTTGGATACCTGAAGGATAACAGGGCTCTTGAGTTCTCCTGCAGCCTCTGTGATACCCTGAACAATCTCCATATTGTTGACGTTGAATGCACCGATTGCGTATCCGCCGTCATAAGCTTTTTTGAACATTTCGGTTGTTGTAACTAATGCCATATGTTGTACCTCCTATCTCTGTCATTACATACATAGTGATTATACCCGCAAAACGCTGTTTTTTCAACAAGTTAACAATTAAAAGAGGCCGCGTATGCGGCCTCTTTTCAGACTTTAGCTTAGTGCATTCGTTACGCTTCGTCAACGGCTCGTGCGCGACTGCTCT
>JAFREV010000047.1 GCA_017434685.1 Mogibacterium sp. | reverse complement strand
GCATAGAACATGCACTATTGCCTGAACAGGGCCTAGTGGGGCCGGGAGACTGCATTATAGGTGCTGATTCACACACCTGCACTTACGGAGCTCTCGGTGCTTTCTCAACAGGCGTAGGCTCTACGGATATGGCCGCCGGCATGGCATCAGGCCTCAACTGGTTCAGAGTTCCGCCTGCCATCAAGGTCGAACTTAAAGGTAAACTGCAACCCAATGTATCCGGAAAGGATGTAATTCTTCATCTCATCGGAATGATTGGAGTCGATGGAGCACTATATAAATCCCTCGAATTTACAGGCGAAGGTGTTTCAGAGCTTACCATGGATGATAGATTTACCATAGCAAACATGGCCGTAGAGGCCGGTGGTAAGAACGGCATATTCCCTGTAGATGAAAAGACAGAAGAATATATTAAGGGCAGATTCAAAAGGGAGCCTAAAAAATATGAGGCTGATGCTGATGCTGAATACGAGAGCGTAGTTGAGATAAACCTCAGCGAGCTTAAACCGACGGTGTCCATGCCGCATCTGCCTTCAAATACCAAGACAGCAGAAGAAGTTGCGGGTCTTCCTATCCAGCAGGTAGTTATAGGTTCGTGCACCAACGGACGCATGCAGGATATGCGAATTGCCGCAACTATACTCAAAGGGAACAAAGTCGCAGGCAGCGTCAGATGTATAGTCATTCCTGCGACGCAGCAGATATATCTTGATTGCCTCGAGGAAGGCCTTATCAGGGACTTCATAGAAGCAGGATGCGTTGTTTCCGCACCGACATGCGGACCTTGCCTCGGAGGACACATGGGAGTCATGGCTGACGGAGAGCGTGCGGTATCCACAACGAACAGAAATTTCGTCGGAAGAATGGGACATACGGGATCGGAAGTAATCCTCGCAAGCCCGGCTGTTGCGGCAGCATCGGCCATAGCAGGATGCATAGCGGTACCCGAATAAACGGAGGAAACAATGAGAGGAAAAGTTTGGAAATACGGAAATAACATAGATACAGATGTAATCATTCCGGCGAGATATCTTAACGATCCGGACCCAAAGGCGCTCGCAAGTCACTGCATGTGCGACATTGATGAAAACTTTGCAGGCAAAGTAGAACCGGGAGACATAATGGTTGGAGGCTGGAACTTCGGCTGCGGATCATCACGCGAGCACGCACCGGTCTCGATACAGGCCAGCGGAGTATCTTGCGTAATCGCCGCGAGCTTTGCCCGTATATTCTACAGAAATGCAATTAATATCGGATTTCCGATACTCGAGTGCCCGGAGGCCGCAGAGGCCATCAATGCAGGAGACACTGTGTCTGTAGATACAAGCACGGGCGTAATTAAGGATGAAACAACAGGAGAGAGCTTTCAGGCTAAGCCTTTCCCTGAATTCATACAAAATATAATCGAAAGCGGCGGACTGCTGTCGTATTTGAAAAACAAGTAAGGATAAAGATATGACATACAAGATTGCACTGGTGCCGGGAGACGGCATAGGACCTGAGATAATTGCGGATGCAAGGGAAGTGCTCGAAAAAACAGCAGAGAAGTTCGGGCATGATTTCAAGTTTAGTGAATATGATGCCGGAGGATCTGCAATAGACAAGCACAGGATGCCTCTGCCGCAGGAGACAATAGATGGATGCCTTGCATCAGACTCTGTTCTGCTCGGCGCGGTAGGCGGGCCGAAATGGGACGGTATGCCGGGAGATTTAAGACCCGAAAAGGCAATTCTCGGACTCAGAAAAGAGCTCGGCCTTTATACCAATCTCAGACCGGCTAAGATACAGCCTGCACTTAAGGATGCCTGCATACTCAGACCGGATATCGCAGAGCGCGGATTCGACATCATGATAGTTCGAGAACTAACAGGAGGAATCTATTTCGGCGAGCGCGGCAGAAACGAAACCGGAGACAGCGCATATGATACCGAAAGATACAGCGCATACGAAATAGAGAGAAATGCCAGAAATGCATTTGAAATAGCCAGGAAAAGAAAAGGACATGTAACGAGCGTAGAAAAATCCAATGTGCTCGAGAGTTCGAGGCTATGGAAAGAGACAGTGCACAAATTGCACGAGAGCGAGTACCCTGATGTAACACTCGACGACATGTATGTAGACAACGCCGCCATGCAGATTGTGAGAGATCCTTCGTTCTTTGATGTAATAGTCACATCCAATATGTTCGGTGACATACTCTCAGATGAGGCGTCACAGGTTACCGGCTCAATCGGACTACTGGCATCCGCATCACTCGGAGACAGCAAGCGCGGATTGTATGAGCCGATTCACGGTTCTGCTCCGGACATAGCGGGCACGGGGCTTGCAAATCCGATTGCCGCAATTCTCTCCGCTGCGATGATGCTCAGATACTCGTTTGACCTTGCCGAAGAAGCAGATTGTATAGAGAATGCGGTTAACACGGTTCTGGAAGCCGGATGGAGAACCAAGGACATAGCAGCACCGGGAGCTGAGGAATGGCTTACGGGCTCAGAGATGAAAGAAAAGATACTCGACGAGATATAGAGAAAAGAGGATATGATGACAGAATCTGATTTTGTATTCTATGCGGATCCTGAACGATGCGAATTCAAGGTTTTCAGTGACTGGGAACTGACCATGGAATCAATGGAAGATGAAGAGATCGGCAGATTGCCGTCCCGCCTTGTTTCATTTGCAACGGAATTCGCACTTTCCGGAGATTTATGGAAACAATGGATAGCTTATTTGATTATCTCTGACGAGAATCCTTTCAGCCTCGCGTGCGAGAGGAGAAAGGTGGCAGAAGATGCCGGCATGATTAAGCTCGCAGAGGGGGATTTCGAAAGGATATACGAAATCTTTAATGATGGGCTCGATTGTCTCGGAAGTGATATGCAGTCGATGTTTGGGACATACAAAGCTCCGTATGAATCCGAAAGAATTAATCCGAGCGGTGCAAAAATCAAAGAATTGTCCGAGAAACTTGCAGAGGCAGAGAGTTCATCTGAATTTGCACAAAACGTAAGAAAGTACTACGAGGAAAACGGCTGCGGTATATACGGTCTCTACAGAGCGTTCAGACTCGAAGGCGAGGAAGGATGCATGGACATACTGCCTATTGCAGACTCGGAG
>JAFREV010000006.1 GCA_017434685.1 Mogibacterium sp. | reverse complement strand
GGCCAACCGGGAAGAGTGCGGCTCCGACGAGCTTGCCTATCATGGTCTGGAATGCGTCGCCGCCGGCTGATGTGGCCAGCACGAAAACGTCCGCGCCGAAACCTATGAAGGCTCCCGCGAGCATGCCGAGCACGAGCATCTTTCCTATCGAAAGGCTCGCTTTTTTAACTCCGTTATTGATCCATATATCTGTTATTTCTGCCGGTGTATTAATTCCCATTTCTATTCCTTTTCTTTGTAGTAATCGTTGAATACGGCATCGGCGCGGGACTCGTAATCCGCGAACAGCGCGTCTGCGCGCTCGTCGAGTTCGACGGCACGCGCCCTGTCCTTCATTAGGCGCGTGTTGACGCGGACGTTTACTGCCGCGCCCATCATCGCTCCTTTGGCGAGCGCTGCTCCCGTCGCTGCATCGGATACCGCGAGTTTGGATCCCTTGGCAGCAAAGCCTTCAAGCAGTTCTATCGCCTTTGCGGACAGTTCCATAATCTCGAGCGGGGTTGCCGCAGCATCTGCCAGGCAGCGCTCCATGACCTCGTCTCTGTCCGGTGCGTCTTTAGGCATGCGGTATGCCTCTGCGAGCGGCATGAACATCTCTGCGTCCTTGTTGATGCAGGCTGCGAGTTTATCCTTGAGTTCTGTCATCTCAGTCATCATTGCTTTGATCTCATCCTCAACCTCGGCGTATTTTTTCTTGCCGACAGTAAGAGATCCGACCATGAGTCCGAGCGCAGCTGCGAGTGCACCAGCAAGAGCAGATGCGCCTCCGCCTCCCGGCACGGGTTCTGATGATCCGAGCACGTCCAGAAATTCATTTATATCCTTTTTGAGCATATCCATTTATTTGTCCTTATTCCTTGTAGCCGCTTCTACCACGTGCTTCATTAGTACGGCTGTGGTTACCGAGCCGACTCCCGCAGGCACCGGAGATATGGCCTTTACTACAGGCTCTACCGCATCGAAGTCCACGTCTCCTGCGATTCCCTGTTTGGCTTCATCCCAGTTGATGCCTACGTCTATAATCACCTGATTCGGATTGGTGTACTCCGCCGTCACGGACCTGAGTTTGCCGGCAGCAGCTATGAGTATATCCGCCTCACGAGTTATAGAAGGAACATCCACAGTCCTGGTGTGGCAATTAACCACGGTCGCGTTCTCATGCATGAGCATCATGCCTACAGGTCTTCCTATTACGAGCGACCTTCCGATTACGGCCGCTTTCTTTCCTTTTATCTCGACATCATAGAAATGCAGCATCTCCATCGCTGCCTCTGCCGTGCATGGCGGAAATCCGATCTTCTCGTTTGTGAACACGCCCGCCATGGACGCCGATGTGCAACCGTCCACGTCTTTACCCGCAGCGATGGCCTCGCGCGCGAGGCTCCCGTCTATCTGAGACGGGAGAGGCTGCATCATAAGAATTCCGTGCACGCTCTCGTCTTTATTTATCCTGTCAATCTCCGCAAGGAAATCCGCTTCGCTGATGTCCTCCGGAAATACTTCATTGACAATGCGAACGCCGACTTTCTCGGCCCTCTTCATCGCGGCCCTCTCGTACGCCAAATCGTCCGGTTTCTCTCCGGCCCTGACTATGGCCAGGCTCGGAACTATTCCCTCCGCCTTTAGCGCCTCTACCGAAGCTATGACATTCTCACTTATGGCGTTCGCAACAGCTGCGCCTTTTAATATGTGTTCCATTTGTTAATACCTTTCATCTGCCAAACGGCTCGTACGCAGCGACTCTGACTTCGCTATCGCAGAAGTCAATCGTCAGGACAATTCCTCTTAGAACAGTCCGCTTATCTTTCCGTCTGCGTCTACATCAATTCGCTCTGCCGCAGGGGATTTAGGAAGTCCCGGCATGGTCATGATGTCTCCCGTATATGCCACGATGAATCCCGCTCCTGCGGAAACCTTGAGGTCTCTTACGGTAAGAGTGAAGTCCTGCGGTGCTCCGAGGAGTTTAGGGTCGTCCGAGAACGAGTATTGTGTCTTGGCCATGCAAATAGGTACGTTACCGAATCCGAGTTCCTCGAGCTGCGCTGCTTTTTTCTTTGCAGCCGGAAGCATCATCATATGTTTTGCATGGTAGACCTTGTGAGCTATCTCGCTGATCTTATCTTCAATAGAAATACCCAGATCATAAGCCGCGCTGTACTCAGCAGGCTGCTCGCAAAGCTTTACTACTTCCTCTGCGAGCGCAGCGCCTCCTGCTCCGCCCTTGGCCCATACTTCGGACAGAACTGCGTTGACGCCGAGTTCCTTGCACTTCTCTTCTACGAGCTTGAGCTCCGCCTCTGTATCTGTCGGGAATGCATTGATTGCAACCACACATGGAAGCTTAAATACATCCTTGATATTCCCCACGTGCTGCAGGAGGTTCGGAAGTCCTGCCTCAAGCGCCTCTAAATTTTCCGTGCCGAGCTCGTCCTTTGGAACTCCGCCGTGGTATTTAAGCGCCCTGACCGTTCCGACCACCACTACCGCATCCGGATGGAGATTTCCTATGCGGCAATTGATATCGAAGAACTTCTCCGCTCCGAGGTCGGCCGCAAAGCCAGCCTCTGTTACCACATAGTCTCCGAGTTTGAGTGCCATGCGAGTTGCTGTAATCGAGTTGCATCCGTGTGCTATGTTTGCAAAAGGTCCGCAGTGCACGAAAGCAGGTGTGCCCTCGAGCGTCTGCACGAGGTTCGGTTTGAGTGCATCTTTAAGAAGTGCTGTCATGGCTCCTTCGGCCTTAAGATCGTGAGCCGTAACAGGTTTACCCTCGTATGTATATCCTACGATGATATCTCCGCATCTCTTCTTGAGATCCGTCACATCCGATGCCAGGCACATTACCGCCATGACCTCCGATGCTACCGTGATATCAAATCCGTCCTCTCTCGGAACTCCCTGAGCCTTGCCACCTATGCCGTCGATAATATGACGAAGCTGGCGGTCGTTCATATCCACGGCTCTCTTCCATATGATCTGCTTTGGATCTATCCCGAGGGAGTTCCCCTGTTGTATATGATTATCCAGCATGGCTGCGAGCAGATTGTTGGCTGCTCCTATGGCATGGAAATCTCCGGTGAAATGAAGATTGATGTCCTCCATCGGAACCACCTGCGCATAGCCGCCTCCTGCGGCTCCGCCCTTGATGCCGAATACAGGACCGAGCGAAGGCTCTCTGAGTGCGGCAATCGAATTCTTTCCGATGTGCCTCAAGCCATCAGTCAACCCGACCGCTGTCGTGGTCTTTCCTTCTCCTGCCGGTGTCGGCGTAATAGCCGTCACAAGTATGAGTTTCCCGTCCGTCTTATCCTTGTTGTCTTTCAGGAACGAATAGTCTATCTTGGCTTTGTAGTTGCCGTACTGTTCTACATATTTCTCATCGATTCCGGCTGCCGCTGCGACCTCCGTAATCTTCTTCATCTTACATTCCTGAGCGATTTCAATATCTGTCTTGTATGCCATGCTTTTTCTCCTCCCTTTTGCATCCGAAACGCGCCGGCTGCAACGCTATAATAATACCAAATCTGCGGCCGGTATTGAAGATATGACACATAATAAACAGACAAATACAATGTAGGTTCCGAGTCCTTTATTCTCAATAAAAAGCGGAAGGCGAATTCTTGAGTTTCGCCTTCCTGCTTTGTTGATTTGTCGATTTTGTATTATCTGATGTTTATTTTACGACTACCTTTACCTTCTGGCAGACTCCGTTTTGAGCGTAGGCATATACATAACATGTGCCTTTTTTCTTGGCCTTGATTACGCCCTTGCCGCTCACGGTAGCAACCTTTGGATT
>JAFREV010000046.1 GCA_017434685.1 Mogibacterium sp. | reverse complement strand
GGTATGAACCCGTCCTTTTCTTCATCTATTCCGATTTTATTTCTTCAAACATTTCCCTTACAGATGGCGCATTATTCGTCAGCTTCTTTATGCTGACCGCATCCAACTTGTTGTTGGCAGCGTTCAGATGATTGCCCGATGTGACGAGTTTTTCTCTTATCTTCGTCAGTGCATCAATGGCGTTATCTATGCCCTTGATAGCTTCCGAAAAGCGCTTGTTTGCTTGCTCGAAGCTGTATGCAAATCCGTTCTTAAATGTCTCAAGATTCTGTTCGAAATTGTAAATATCGAGCTGCTGCCTTTGTATATCTTCGAGTTTCTTCTTATACTCCAGAGAGTTAAGAGCAGCGTTTCTGAGAAGCGAAATGATTGGAATGAAAAACTGCGGGCGCACTACAAACATCTTAGGATATCTGTATGATACATCAACTATGCCGCTGTTATACAAATCGCTATCCATTTCGAGCGTCGTTACCAGGACCGCATATTCGCAGTTCTTCTCGTTGCGGTCTTTATCCAGTTCCTTGAAGAAATCTTCGTTTTTATGCTTTCTGTCCGTTGTATCCATCTCTGTCTTCATCTCAAACATAATGGATATGAACTCGGTGTCCTCTGACGATTCCCTGAAGATGAAATCTCCCTTGCTGCCGCTTCTGCTGTCATTATCCTTTTCAAAGTAAGCATTTGGGAAGGCAGCCATTCTGAATTGATTGAACTGAGACTGACAATGCTGCTCCAGACTCTCGCCCACCATCTTTGTTGATAACTTGGCTTTGAAATCTTTCAGTCTTTCTATTTCTTCATCGCGTATTCTGAGCTCATCCTTGTGTCTTTCAAGAAGGTTCTTTTCTTTGATTTCGACATCTTTTTCCTTTAAAGATATAGTATTTTTCAGCTTGTCGATTTCTGCTTCCTTTTGAAATAAAGTCTGTTCCTTCTCTTGAATAGCCGAAGTGATAGCAAGTTCCTTTTCGGTGTCAGCTTTTTCGATTTGCGATGTCAGTCGATCAATTTCTCTGTCCTTTTCAGCAAGTAAAGAATCCTTTTCCTTCATTTGCTCAGCAAAAGACTTCTCCTGCTCCATTGTCGCAATCGTAATCTCATCTGACTTCTTTTTATCGATACTGTCCTCAAGTCTTTGTAATTCTTTTTCAAACTCCGCATCGTGGACTTGCTTAAGAATGGCAGCATATCCACCTTCATCGACCTGGAATACTTTTCCGCAATTCGGACATTTTATTTCTTGATTACTCATGTTTCCTCCTCCTGCGCTTTTATTCTGTTTCAAAGTCGGAGTTCAATAGACCATCCATGCGAAGTTCCAGATAGCCGAAATTCCTGTCTACATAATCCCTTGGGATGTACGCTCCGCAGTTTTCACACCGTTTCATGTTTTCCTGATCCATGCTTATACCCTCTTAAGATATTCAATCTCAGCCGGACTGAGTTTTCTGCACTGTCCGAGTGCGAGTTTGCCTATTACCAGATCTCCGAGTCCCGTGCGGCAAAGCTCCTGAACCGGATGACCTATGGCCTCAAACATGCGTCTGACCTGTCTGTTCTTGCCCTCGTGTATGACTATCTCTGCAAGAGTGGAATTTCTGTCGTGCTTGATCAGATGAACTTCAGCAGGCGAAGTTACAAAGCCTCCGATGTCCACTCCTCTCTCGAGTCTTTCGGCTTCTTTGCGGGTAACTATGCCGGCGGCTCTTACGAGATACTTCTTGCTGAATTCTCCGGACGGATGCATCAGTTTGTTGGACAGTTCTCCGTCGTTTGTGAGTATTATGAGCCCGGTCGTGTTGAGGTCGAGCCTTCCGACCGGGAATACCCTGACGCTGTCCGGCACGAGTTCTGTCACAAGAGGTCTGCCTTCCTTATCCGCAGTGGATGTGACATATCCCGCAGGCTTGTTGAGGAGATAATAAACCTTTTTAGTCACAGGCTCTATCCTTGCTCCGTCCACCTCAACCACGTCCTCTTCCTGCACATGGTATCCCATAACATCAAGAACAGAGCCGTTTACCTTGACTCTGCCCTCTTCTATTAATTCATCTGCTTTCCTGCGGCTGCATACGCCCGCCGAAGCTATGTACTGATTTATTCGCATTTATCACTCCATGAAGGATTATATTTTGTCTGATATTCTTCCGTTTTTTCTTGCGAAATTTCTTCTCGTGTATCTTACAAGTTCTCTTCCGGTATTTCTTCCCGTGTATCTTCTTTGCTCTCTTCCGGGATTTCTTTTCCGGCCTCTTCGCCGCTTTCCTGCGAAGATTCTTCCTCTGCATCGAAGTTCATAAAGAGTTGTCCTCCCTGCTCTTCTCTCTCGCGCCTCAGTTCTTCATATTCCGGAACCTCAGGCAGATCTTTGAGCGAGGCAAATCCGAACTTTTTTAGAAATTCTCTGGTCGTTCCGTAAAGAAGCGGTCTTCCGACTCCCTCGGAACGTCCCGTGATTTCTACAAGATCTTTGTCCATCAGACCGTCGATAACCCTCTCACTCTTGATACCTCTGATAGAATCAATCTCTGATCTTGTTACAGGCTGTCTGTATGCGATTATGGCCAGCACTTCCAGAGCTGCTTGGCTCAGCCTTCTGACTCTTACAGGCGTGCAGAGTTTCTGAACGAACATATCGTTTTCAACATGAGTAACATAGCCGAATGCATCTCCTGCCTCGCGGATTCTGATGCCGCGACCTTCCTGCTCATACTCGGTCATAAGCTCCCTAAAGAGTTCCCTGACCTCTGCCTTCTCCGCTTCCAGCACCTCAGCAGCATCTTTAACATCAAGCGGCTCTCCCCACATAAACATGAGTGTCTCAAGTGCCGATTTCATTGTTTTCTTACTGTACATCTGCTGCCTCCGTTTCTGTATATCCGTAAGATGCCGGATCGTCGTCATCGTAATCTTCTATATCATCAAATTCGTCATCTCTGTATTCGTTGACCCCTGCCGCCTCGGCCTCTTCCTGCGCCCTGATTATCTCAGGATCTTTTCTGACTACGGTTATTTCGCCGAAGTTCTCTTGCTGCTCCGCGTCATATCCCTGATTCTTGATCATCGATAGAAGCGACATGAACGAGAGGGTAATATCGTATCTGTCTGGCTCCTCAGGCAGAAGTTCCATAAAGGAAATCCCGCTCGTATCCGGAGTAAGTTTCAGTTCGAGCATCTTGGTCATATCCTTAATCCTTGTTTCGATGGACTCCTTGCGCCTTCTGACTCTCTGGTATCTGCGCTGAACTTCCTCGATTTTCTTCTTTCTGGTCAGGAAGAGTATGAACGCATTCACGAGCTGCTCATCGCTGGCCTTTAATATCTCATCCGGCTCCCCCACATACTTCGAGAGATCCTCCGCCGGTTTTTCGTGAATCGCGAGATTGAACTCCTCTCTTTCCTGGAGCATCTCTGCGGATTTCTTTGTCCGCATGTAATCGAGTATCCTCGTGGCAAGTTCCATTCTCGGATCTTCGACAATTACGTCATCATCCGGATTTTCGGAAACTCTCGGAAGAAGCATATGAGATTTGAGTCTGATCAGCACTGCCGCGAGCACGATAAACTCAGTCTCTACCTCGATATTCAGATCCTCCATATCCTTGAGGTAGGCTATGTATTGCTCGGTAATCTCCGCCACTTTGATGTCATAGATGTCCATCTTGGCGTTTTCGAGCAGATATATCAGAAGGTCGAACGGACCCTCGAATTTGTCAATCCTGACTTTATACAACTAACAGTATTCCTTTCTTTTTAGAAATATATTTCTTTAAGGTACAGTCCCTGCGGCGGTGCGGTAAAACCGGCCTTGGATCTGTCCTTGCTTTCTATCGCATCACGGACGCTCGCCGCATCTCGTCTGCCGTCCCCGGCCTCCACGAGAGTGCCTACGATTATCCTCACCATATTATACAGGAAACCGTCTCCTGTTACCTCGATTATTATCGATTCTTCCTCTTCAAATATCTCCAGTGCGGATATCGTCCTGACCGTGGTCTCTCTCGGAGTTCCGCCCGCAGTTTCAAAACATTTGAAGTCGTGGGTGCCGACTATGTATGCTGCTGCCTCCCGCATTTTTTCAAGATCGAGTTTTTCTGCATCAGGGTACTGAAAGGCGCTGTTTCTTCTGAATATATCTCCGCTTTTATCGATGATGTATCTGTAGGTTTTGCCCTTGCAGGAGTACCTGGCGTGGAAGTCGTCCGGCACAATCTCCGCCGATATGATTCTTATGTCTCCCGGCGCACCCTGCCTGCCCGTGCCGCCTGCTCCGAACCTCCTGTTCATCACCTCGGCGAGCTTTTCAACGGGCATATTTGAATTCCACTCAAAAGTGGCGCACTGCCCGAGAGCATGAACTCCTGAGTCGGTGCGGCTCGTTCCGTGGATGTGCACATCCTCATTTGCGATGTACTTCAGAACATGCTCGATCTCACCCTGCACAGTGCGCTCTTTGGGCTGAATCTGCCAGCCTGAGAAATCCGTGCCGTCATATTCTATTTTGATGAGTACATTAACGCCCATGCATCAATTTTAGCGTAATTCAGCCGTCCGTCAAGAGCTGGTCACTATTTGTGATTTCGAGTTTCTTTTAGATTATCGCAGACCTTTAGATCTGATTTAAAAAGGCAACCGCGATGTGCGATTGCCCTTCTGTCCTCCGATGGCACTTAGTGCCGAAATCTTATAACGAGACTTTAACTTTCTTGCCTGCATTCTTCTTGGTGAAGATCTTCTTGTACTTCTTGACGTATGTCTTATTGACCTTTTTCTTACCGATGCTTACTTTGATCCTTGTGACCTTTGAGCCGGTAAGAGCTTTCTTTACGCTGGCTTTCTTTAATTTCTTGGTTTTTACAATGACTGTCTTAATCTTTGTGCCCTTGAAGGCGTTCTTGCTGATCTTCTTAACCTTTGCTCCCAGAGTCACCGTTGTTGCACCAAGATTTGATGCCTTCTTAATATCTGCAGCTGTTACAGTAGACTTGTTGATATTGCTTGCAGCTTTCTTCGCTGCAGCTTTCTTCGCTGCTTCTTTCTCAGCTGCATTTGAGATTGCCTCTGTTTTTGTCTCTCCGCAAGTCTTACAGGTGTAAGTCCTGACACCTTGAGAAGTTGCAGTCGGTTTTCTGGTTACGACTCCGGCGTCCCATTTATGCCCAAGCGCAGGTATTTCCTCTGTCACAATCTGCCCACAAACACTGCATGTGCCCTCTTTTATACCCTTCTCAGTACAGGTTGCCTCTTTGGTTACCTCACTATCTTTACAATCATGCCGAGCGGTAACGTTAAATGTTAAATTGTAGACATTTCGTGAAGGATACACAATGCTTCCCTCATCAGCATTATCCACAGTTAACGAAGGTAGTTTTGCGCTATCAAGGATATACCCAAACTTTACTGTTCTATCAAGATCTGCAGCAGCGCGATATGATTCTCCTCCGTTGATGGTGCCAACAAAGAGATACACAGTGTCAGATTCTATCCATTGTGGGTTCATTTGGGTGTGTGCAATTGTCAACTGTGAATTCGCCTTGGTTGTAATTACCGGAGCATTTTCCTGATAGAAATGGTAGTCCTCATCATGTCCATTTTTTACCTCAACACCGCACACAGGCCTTTCCACCGAGAAGGCTATGGTATCAATATATTTTGCAATAGCAACGTAAAGCGTAGTATCTTCTGTGTATGTCCTTTCAAATAAGGACATATCTTCAGTCACAACATCACCCCATGTGTCGAATGAATTCAATGGCTTGGACATAAATTGTAAACTACCATAATACTTATAGGCATCATTCTGGAAGTGTTTCTTAATAGCATCTTGATAACTAATATCATCTTGATATCCTAAAAGCACATCTTCTGTTGATGATCCTCTCGGAACAGATATCACATATGGCTTAAAAATGCTCTCTCCGTCGATCGATGAGCCAACGAAAGTAATCTTGACAAGGTCCTGGCTCGTGTCAGCATATGCATGACCCCCCCTCAGCGGCGGCATGGTAAACAGCATTGCGAATGCAAGCAATGCGATTAATATGTTTATTTTTGTATGTTTCATTTTCTTACCCCGCATCTATATGCTCTAAAGCTTATCACTATGTATTTATTATATTTTTACATGTTCACAGAATGGTTACAGATTCTGCATCGCTTCTCACATATATATGCGCCGGGCTTATTATCCTACAAATTAAAAAGGAGCAGTTTGCCTGCGTTCCAGAGGAAGAGAAAGTAAATTGTGACTGCCGCGCAGCCTGCAGGGAGCATGGCATTTTTATCCTTGATGCTGCCGTGCCCGAATACGATTTTTACCAGTGAATATACGGCGAAGAGCAAAGTGGTCAGGATGAAGATTATGACTATCCCGGACCTTCCGGTGATAAGTCCCATGCATCCGAAGAATTTGATGTCCGCGCCACCTATGGAGCCTGTCTTAAAGAGCAGGTTGCCTAAGATGAGTATGGCCAGGGATATGCCGATGCCTATCAGGGCTCCGACCGACTGCTCCCACCACTTTTCATAGTAACCCGTGAAATATATCGCTGCTGCGATGAGCGCCCATGAGAACTGATCGGGCACCACCTGGTACAGCTGGTCTGCTATGGACATCTCCAGCAGTACAAAAAGTATGCAGAGTACGACAATCTCAAATGACAGGCTGCTGCCTCTGACTGCAAGATACAGGCCGGTGATGGCAAAGTATCCCACGAATGCGTATTTCCAAGGGGAGCTCGGGAGCCTCTGGCGTCCCATGGCATCCGCTTCCAGGAGCTTTTCGGGCAGCACCTTTTCGGCATCAGAACCTATCTCCGCATCTTCGGGATAGTCCTCGAACCATCTGGCAGGCATCCTGTTGAACGCGACAACACTGCCGTTGCCCATTACTACGGCAAAGACAATCGCTACCGCTATTCTTATAATCATCCCTGTGTCAAAGTGAGGCAATATTATCCGT